>CAYWOV010000743.1:1309-2858 GCA_964459965.1 uncultured Planctomycetaceae bacterium
AATTGCCCACTTTCGCGGCTCCTTTGCACAAACCTGCACCAAACGCTCGGGACCTCCAAAACGATCTGGTAAATGAAACAAGATTTCCATCTTTTCGCCGCAAGCCTAAGGTGCGGTTGCCGTTATACGATTTCAATAGCAGCTTGCCCATTGCGTTGTGATGCTGCCACTCTTGGCGACTGGAGAATGACGCTGTGAAGATCCTCCAGTGCCACAACTTCTATCAGCAGCCGGGCGGCGAGGACCAGGTCTTTCACGACGAGGCACATCTTCTGCGTGAGCACGGGCACGAGGTCCTTCAATTCACGCGTTCCAACGACGCGATTCGCGAGATGTCCTCATGGCAACTCGCGTTGCGGACAGTGTGGAATCGTCAGACGAGCGCGGAACTGCGGCGATTGATCCGCAAGGAGCGGCCCGCGATCGTACATTATACGAACACGTTTCCACTGATTTCGCCAGCCGCCTATTACGCGGCCCGCAAAGAAGGCGTGAAGGTCGTCCAGTCGCTGCACAACTATCGGCTGCTGTGTCCCAACGCCCAGTTTCTACGAGACGGTAGCCCGTGCGAGTTGTGCCTGGGCAAGGCAGTCCCGTTGCCTGCTGTGCGGTACGCATGCTACCGAAACGATCGCCGAGCCACTGCGGTTGTCGCCGGAATGCTGTCATTCCATCGGGCCGTGGGAACTTGGAGCCGTGCTGTTGATGTGTACTTCGCGCTCACCGAGTTCGGCAAACAGAAGTTCATCCAAGGCGGGCTTTCCGCGGAAAAAATTATCGTCAAGCCGAACTTCATTAGCGTGGATCCCGGCGTGGGAGACGGTTCGGGAGGCTATGCCTTGTTCGCCGGCCGGCTCGCTCCGGAGAAGGGAATCGAGACGCTCCTCGATTCATGGTGCCAAAACAAGCTCGAAATGCCGCTCTGGATTGTTGGTGACGGTCCGCTGGCGGATCGAGTTCGCGAAGCTGCGAGTCAAAATCCGCGCATTCGCTGGTTGGGTTTCCAAACATCCGATCGCGTCCTCGAAATCGTCGGCTCCGCGAGCGTTTTGTTGATTCCGTCACTTTGGTACGAAGGCCTGCCGAAGATTCTTGTCGAGGCCTTCTCGAAAGGGACACCGGTCATCGGCTCGAACCTGGGAGCGATGGCCGAACTGATCGACCACGGTCGGACTGGACTGCTCTTTGCGCCTGGCGACTCGGCAGCCCTCGGGACGGCGATCAAGCAACTGATTAGTGATGCCGCAAGTCTCGGCAGCATGCGTCTTGCCGCGCGGCAGGAATTCGAGCAGAAATTTACGGCGGAAGCGAACTACAAAATTCTGATGTCCGCGTATCGTCGCGTGTTGGGAGAGCCGAGGTCCGATCCGTCCGCTTCTGCCGATTCTGCGATCGCTAGCGACAATAACGAGTCCGCCGTGTCACGAAATCTTGTAACCGCGACGTTGTGACGATCTGCCGCTGCGACCGCCGCGGACGGCCTCGAGCGACCGCTCTGGCACCCCATTTGCTTTGCCCCGCGGTGCGGAATCGGCCACCGTTACAACCG
>CAYWOV010000744.1:0-2856 GCA_964459965.1 uncultured Planctomycetaceae bacterium
CTGAGCGAATTGGGTTCTTTGGTCCCTTGAGGGCCGGGATCACTTCAGCAGGCCGATTCCGTCGACAAAGAAATCGCCGATTCCGTGCGCTACTCCGATGATCCACAGATTGCCGGAACGATAGAACAGCACGCCAAAATAGAGCCCGATAGCGAAGATTGCTGGAAAGATCAACAGCTGTCCGGGATGCTCCCACGAATTGGAAAAGTGGTACCAGTGCAGCGGCCCGAAGGTAAAGAGCAGGTTACTCGCCAGAATTCCTTTGGCCGCTCCCCAGCGACGCGCGAGTTCGGTTTGCAGCAGGCCGCGGTAAACGTACTCTTGATAGAAGCCCCAAATCATCTGACCGACAAACACGACGGTCGTCGCTCGGATCCATCCGGCGTGCTTGGGTAAAGCGGCGAGCTCGCTCTGCTCCGTCAATATAAAGACGAGCACCGACACGGCGATGATCTGCGGAAAAAACCATTTCTCGGCGTTACCCCATTCGTCCCAGCGGCGGAGCCCCACCTGAGAAAAGGGAAGCCGGATCCAAAGCGCGGTCACGCCGACGGCAAGCGCTAGCATAGTGACCACGAGCGCCAAACGGCCGAATTCACTGCCAGCAAGACCGAGTAACGGAAGCGCCGCCCGCGCGACTGGCCGGGCTATTCCCTCGAGAAAGAGGCAAGCGAGCAAAATCCGCCAGCCGACCAACGAGGGATAGGGCACGGCAGCCACGCGCCTGAAGACGAGCAGCCAGCCGCTCCAGCGGAATTGCGACGCGTCGAGTGGCCAGGCGAGTCTCGTCACGAGCGTTCCTTGGGGGGCAAAGGCGGGGTTCATCTCGAGATCACGGTCGCATCGTCGCGCGGGGAGACAAATCTCCGTCCATCCCGTCATTCGCTCGATCACCGGAGAAATTGACACGATCCCGAATTATTTATTGACAAGAGCCGGTGATCGGCTTGGCGGCCGACGTCCGTGTCGATTCTGTTCCTGCTGGAATCGCTCCGTTATGATCGAGCCGACGTCCGGGTGAGGAGCATCCGCGTCCGTCGAAAGGAAAGCGATGTCTCACACTCGACGCGAGTTTCTGCAGACGATTGTCGGAGGATCGGCCGCGTTGACCAGCTCGACGGCGGTCGCCGCAACGAACCCGTCCAGGTCGCAGGCGTTGCCGCCGATCGACGCGGATCGATTTCGCGAAAAACTGCTCGCGGGGCTGGGGCGCTCGTGGCCCGAGCCGTGCGCGCTCAACGTTCGCGTCAAAGCGGAGAAACAAGGCCACGGTTATCGGCTGCAGTCGCTCGTTTACGATGCGGAGCCCAACGACGCGATTCCGGCCATCCTCCTGATTCCCGACGGGGTGAGCGCATCTAAACCGGCGCCGGCCATCGCTGTCTGGCACCAGCACAACGGCCGCTTCGACCTGGGAAAATCGGAGCCGAGCGGCCTGGCGGGCAGTCCGATGCACCACACGGGCGTCGCATTAGTCCGGGAAGGCTACGTTGTGTTGTGTCCCGACGCGCTGTGCTTCGGCGAACGCCAGGATCCGACTGGAAAGTTGAAGCGCGTCGACTACGAACGCTTTGAGTTTCTGCGTTACGTCGTCGCCGGCAAGTGTCTGGCGTGGAAAAATATCCTCGACATGAAGCGGGCCGTCGACCTGCTTGCGAGCCGGCCGGAAGTCCGGGCCGATCGGCTCGGCTGCTACGGCCATTCGATGGGCTCGACGCACACCTGGCTTGTCGGCCCCTGGGAGCCGCGGCTCAAGTGTCTTGTCGGTAATTGCTGCCTGCCGACATACGCCGGCATTCACCGCGAACACATGCTGCATTGCTTCCCGAATTTCATCCCGGGCCTCCACGAATATGGGGACACCCCCGACATCGCCGCGTTGATCGCACCGCGAGCGTTGCACTTGAATTTTGGCGAGCACGATCACGGCAGCCCGATCGACGAGGTTCGTTGTGGAATCGAGAGGATCGCCAAAGCCTACACCTCAAAAGGGGCCGAAGAAAACTTCTCCCATTTCATCGAAGCGGGCGCCGGCCACGTTCTATCCGATGAGATGTGGCGCCGGACGAAGGCCTGGTTCGCGAGGCATCTGGTCGGTGGTTGAAATCCGGAGCCGGGATCCGGCCGCAAGGACGAATGCCAATCGGTAGGCGACCGAAGAACACATGCCACCATCCGTCAATGAGCACCGGCACAGGTCGACCGCCGCGGCCTACGCGGTTGCTGCTTTAGGCACCGGGCTGGTCATCGCGACTCGCCTCGTGCCGGAGGGTTCGACTCGCTCCTTTTGCGCGTCGCTGATCTTTCTCTGCGCCGTCTCCGCCGCTGGTGCGCTGGGCGGTTGGAAGCCGGGCTTCTTGACGACCGCGTTGAGCGCCTGCGGTGCGGCCCTGTTCCTCGTTCGGCCGTATTACACCTTTCGAGTGTCGAATACGGGCGACGTGTTGCGCATCTGCGGATCGATGGTGGTCGGATTCGCCATCAGCATCCTGTGCGAAGCGTTGCTCCGCGCGTGGGCGCGAATCGAGGAACGGCAGCAAAGGCTCGCGGAAGCCCTCCAGCAACTGCAAATCGTGACCGACAGCATGGCCGCATCGATCGTCCACTGCGGCCGCGACTTCCGTTATCTCTGGGTGAGCCGGCCGTTCGCCGACTGGATTGGACTGCCGGCCAGTCGAATTGCCGGCTGTTCGATCGAGGAGATCGTCGGACGCGACGCGTTTGAACAATTGCGGCCTCGCTTCGAGCAGGCGCTGGCCGGACGCGAGGTGCAATACGAGGAGATCGTCGACATCAAGCGGATCGGCCGTCGGTGGATCAATGGCGTCTGCACACCCACCCTCGATTCGACCGGCG
>CAYWOV010000745.1:0-2855 GCA_964459965.1 uncultured Planctomycetaceae bacterium
TCCACATTCCGTTCGACGTGCTCAAGTTCATCGATTTGAAAGCGGGCCGCGATTCGGGACGTGTCTATCGCATCGCTCCGGATGGCTTCCGTTTTCCCGGCGAACCACACTTGGGTGACGCGACCACCGCCGAGCTAGTCCATTTGCTGGAGCATCCGAATGGGTGGCACCGCGACACGGCCCATCGGCTGATCTTCGAACGGCAAGATAAGTCGGTCGTCCCGCTTCTGGCGACGCTTTTGCGCAAAAGCGTCATGCCCCAAGCCCGGCTCTGCGCGCTTTGGTCGCTCGAGGGACTTCAATCACTTCAAGCAGCTGACCTGCTTGTCGCGCTCGCCGACACGCATCCGGCCCTGCGCGAACACGCCGTGCGATTGTCTGAACCGGCTCTCGCGGATTCGGCAATCCTGCGAAAGGTCGTTTCGCTGGCCGGCGACGAGAATCCGCGCGTGCGCATGCAGGTTGCCTACTCGCTGGGCGAAACAAAAGACCCCCGTGCCGTCGATGCCATCGCGAGCATCGCGCGTCGAGACGGAGGCGATCCGTGGATTCGGACGGCCGTGCTGAGTTCCGTCGCGGACACTTCCCACAAGCTGTTAATTCGCCTGTTATCGGATTGCCAGTTCGTCTCGTCGAGCACGGGAGCCGACATCGCCGAAAGGCTGGCATATGTCGTTGGCGTCCGCAATCGGCCCGACGAGATCGGCCAGCTGCTCGACGCGGTGACGGCCCTCGCCAACCCGGGAGATGCCGCCTTTCAAACGCAGATCGTGCAAGGCATCGGCGACGGGCTGAAGCAAGTCAACGAGTTTCTACAACCTGAGACGAGTTCCAAACGGCGGGGAAACACACTGCTGCGGTTATTGTTGGACAAGTCAAAACGCACCGCAGCCGACACACGGCAATGGGATGGCGAGCGGATTTCGGCCATCCGTCTCCTCGCCTGTTATCCACGGGCTGCCTCCGGGCCGACGCTGACTGCCCTACTTGCTCCGTCCAGTCCCGAAGGCGTCGAGACTTCGGCGGTCGCGGCGCTTGCCGGCTATACCGACGACGATATCGCCTCGGTCCTCCTCGAACATTGGAAAGAATCGACACCCAACGTGCGTCAGGAGATCGTGCGCGCTTTATTATCGCGCGAGCCGTGGACGCTGGATTATTTGCGACTTGCTCAGTCCGATCCGACGGCGACCGGGCCGCTGAAACCGCTCGAACGAACTCGGCTTCTGAAGCACAAGAACGCGGCCATCCGCGACCTCGCCAAATTGGTCTTGGACGGCCAAACAGCCAGCTCCCGAACGGCTGTCATCGCGGAATATAAATCGTGTTTGTCGCTCAGAGGGGGCGTTGGGGCCGGACGGAAAATCTACGAACGCGAATGCTCGATCTGCCATCAAATCGGCAAAACGGGTCACGCGATCGGGCCGAGCCTCGCCGGTTCGTCGAACGCGCGCGAACCGGAGGCGCTGTTGAAGCACGTGCTCGATCCCAATTTCTATCTCCCGCCGCAATACGTGCAGTATGTGGCAATCGACCGCAACGGTCGCACATATACGGGGATCCTCGCCGAACAAACATCAACGAGCATTTCGCTCAAACGCGAAAAAGACGCCGTGGACACGCTGTTGCGTTCGAACATCGAAGAGCTATCGAGCACCGGCAAATCGCTGATGCCCGAAGGCCTCGAAAAGAAACTCACGCACCAAGACATGGCCGACCTGATCGCCTATTTGCAGACGGTCCAGGCGAACGTGCCCACGACTGAACCGCCGCTCGACATCGGCACACGACCTGGACTGATGGAGCCTTGAACGCCGTCAACCGATTCCGCCAGCCGCGGGCATCAGAACCTGGATTTCCTCGCCGACCACACGAACCGGATAGCACGCATTCGCGATCTTCGAGCGCGGGTTGTCGAGCCACGTGCCGTCTTTGACGGAGAATCGCCAGGCGTGCCAGGGGCAAGTCACCGAGTTGCCTTCGACGTACCCGCCGGCCAATGAGGCGCCCATGTGCGGGCAGACGTCGTTAATGGCCGTGTATTGGCCGCCGACGTTGAACACGGCGACGATCGTGCCGTCGAGGGGGAACGCGCGCCCCTCTCCCTCGGGAATCTCGCCAACTTTCGCAACTGTCTGAAATTCGGCCATTTCAGTCCTTGGACGCGAGGCACTGTGGTTGCTCGTCATGAGCGGGGCGAGATATTGTAGTTCACGGCACAGGTCGTCGGGCAGGTTGCCCGCTTGCTGCCAAAGTGCCTCTGCGGCGCTTTTCTCGAAACTTGGAGCCGCCTGCGATGAAGCGAAACCCTGTCAAAGCGGCCCTCAAAGCCGGCAAGCCGCAGGTCGGCACCTGGCTGTCGCTTGGAAACGTGCTGGCAACGCGGCTCATGGCCCGTGTCGGCTTTCCCTGGCTGACGGTCGACTTGGAACATTCGCCCATCGACTGGAGCGACGCGGGTGTTTTGTTCGGTGCGATTGCTGATGCCGGTTGTGTGCCGTTGGCCCGCGTTCCCTGTGGCGATCACGACCACATCAAGCGCGTCCTCGACGCGGGGGCCTGGGGAATCGTGGTGCCGATGGTCGATACGGTTGAACAGGCCAAGGCGGCGATCGCGGCGGCCAAGTATCCGCCCGTCGGCAACCGGTCGATCGGCGGATCACTGCACGCGATCAATTTCGGGGCGGCCTCGAGCGACTATTACAAGCACGCCAACGATGAGATTCTTGTCGTGTTGCAGACCGAGTCGCCCCGCGGCGTCCACAATGCCGAGGCGATTTACAGCCTGAAGGGCGTCGACGCCATCTTTGTCGGGCCGAACGATCTCACCGCCCAAATGCGGGACGAAAACGGCA
>CAYWOV010000746.1:0-2850 GCA_964459965.1 uncultured Planctomycetaceae bacterium
GCTTTCAGGTGCATGCGGAGATAGCTTTTTGTCTCCCGATTTTCTTGCGCCCGCCCGGGCCGCACTCCGGCATTTCGATGTCCGGCATTTCGATCTCCGGCTTTTCGACCTCCGGCATTTATGGATGCGTCCAGCCCCCATTACACCGTCCTGGCCCGCCGTTTCCGGCCGCAGACCTTCGCGGAGGTCGTGGGGCAGACGCACGTTGCGCAGGCGCTGAAAAACGCAATCGCGGGCGGCCGCGTCGCGCACGCCTATCTCTTCACCGGAGCCCGCGGCGTCGGCAAGACGTCGATGGCCCGCATCCTGGCGAAGGCCTTAAACTGCCCGAACGCCGTGGATGCGGAGCCCTGCAATCAGTGTGATACGTGCCAGGGAATCGCCTCCGGCCACGACGTCGATGTGCTGGAAATTGACGGTGCGTCGAATCGGCGAATTGATGATATCCGTCTGTTGCGGTCCAACGTCGGCGTAAAACCGATGCGGGCTCGCTACAAGATTTACATCATCGACGAAGTCCACATGCTCACCAACGAGGCCTTCAACGCCCTGTTGAAGACGCTGGAAGAGCCTCCCGCCAACGTGAAGTTCGTCTTCTGCACGACCGAGCCGAACAAGGTTCCCGATACGATCCTTTCCCGCTGCCAGCGGTTCGATTTTGCCCCGATTGCCACGCAGCAAATCGTCGAACGGTTGCACGAAATCGCAACCGCCGAAGGTTTCCAGGCAGAGCCGGCGGCGCTTGAGCTTGTCGCCCGTCGGGCTGGGGGATCGATGCGCGATAGCCAGTCGCTGTTCGACCAACTGCTGGCTTACGGCGGCAAGTCGATTACGGCCCAGGAGGTCCATCGCCTCTTGGGAACCGCCAGCGACGAGCGGCTGATCGACATTGCCGAGGCTCTGGTGAGTCGCCAACCCGATGCCGCTCTGCAACTCTTCGACCAGGCTTTATCGGAAGGCGTCCAGCTTGGCGAATTGGTCGACCAACTACTGGATTATCACCGCGACCTGATGGTGATTGCGGCAGGCGCGGAAACAACCGCGCTGACGAGTGTCGCATCGACCCAGCGTCCCAAACTGGCCGAACAGGCTCGGCGATGGGGTTTGCCGACGATTATGGCGGCACTGCAGCTGCTGGCCGAAACCAAGACCCGGATGCAGCGTTCGGGGCATGGCCGGGCGTTGGCCGAGCTGGGGCTCGTCCGTTTGACGCTGCTTGAGACGACGATTGATTTGGCGACCTTGGTTGACGAGCTGCGTTCAGCCCCGACGGCGGCAGTTCCGGGGCCGAAACCGCCAGTGACAGCCCAGGTTTCGCGTCAAACGAGCGTTGTCCGGTCGTTGCCGAGTCAGCCTGAATCGCGTCCGGAACCGACTCCAGAGCCGTCCAACAGCGAAATAAAGCCAATCCCAATTTCACTGGAAATTGGCCAGGAAAAGCCGTTCTGGTCGGAACTTGTTTCCCGGCTGCCAGTTAGGGATATGCTACGTGAATCGGCAGCGAAAGTCGCAAATGTAGCAACTATTGGACCAAATCATCTAGAAGTTCTGTTCCCTTCGGCTTATCATGTGTGTAAGGGCCTCTGCGAGAAGCCGGACGGACTGCATCGGCTCGAAAAACTCGCTGAGGAACTGGCCGGCCGCCCTGTGCGAATCACATTTCGGCTGGACAGCCCTCTGGCCGATGGCGGGGTGAAGCCGCCGAAGCCAGTCGTGCCGAAGGGCCCCGAAAACGATCGGCCCGTGCCTGCGGAGACAAATGATCCTTACGCCGAAAAAGCACGCCAGATTTTTGGGGCCAAGATCGTCCGAGTTGAACCCGTTTTAGCGCCGAAGCCGGACTCGGAAACCGTGGAGGAGTGAACGAAATGTTCAAGGGCTTAAGCAACCTGGCCTCGATCATGAAGGAGGCCCAGCAGATCCAAGGCCGGGCTGAGGAGATGCAGGCCAAGCTGGGTCAATTGCGGGTCGAGGGATCGGCCGGCGGGAATATGGTAGTGGTTCAAGCCAGCGGCCTGCAGCGAATCTTGGGAATTAAGATCGAGCCCTCGCTGTTGAAGGACGCCGACGTAGAAATGTTGGAGGACCTGCTGATTTCAGCCACGAATCAGGCTCTGGACAAAGCGACACGGGCCTCGGCAGACGAGATGGCAAAGTTGACGTCTCAGCTCCAGCTTCCCGGCCTGTCGGAGATGATGTCGAAGTTCGGCTTGGGTGGCCCAAACGGCGGCGGATCAAATAGTGGTGGCCCCGCGTCGGTCGGCTGACACTCAAAGAATAATGCCGCAAGCAGATGACAATGCGACAGCGATCTCACGATGATCAGACTCACCCTTACGGGTCGGCTGTCGCCCAACTGATCGAACAGTTCGCGACGCTGCCCGGGATCGGCCGCAAAACGGCCGAACGCCTCGCTCATCACGTTTTGGCATCGCCGCCGAACGAAGCCCTGCGATTGGCCGAAGCGATCCAGCGCGTGAAAGAGGCCGTGCATCCCTGCTCGCAGTGCTTCAATCTCACCGAAGGCGATTTGTGCGCGATCTGCAAGGATCCCAAGCGTCAACGGCACACGCTTTGCGTCGTTGAGCAGCCTCGCGACGTCGTCGCGCTTGAAGCCGCCAGCGTTTTCCAAGGTCTGTATCACGTCTTGCAGGGCCGGATTTCGCCGTTGGAAGGGGTGGGCCCCGAAGATTTGACCATTGGCTCCTTGATCCAGCGCGTGCGGAATACCGGGGTCACGGAGATTGTAATGGCTACAAATCCGACCGTCGAAGGGGATGGGACGGCCCTGTATATCTCGAACCTTCTCGCCGGCCAACCGGTGAAAATCACCCGTCTGGCTCGCGGGAT
>CAYWOV010000747.1:0-2849 GCA_964459965.1 uncultured Planctomycetaceae bacterium
GGATCGCCGTAATCGGCACGCTGACGTCGCTTTTGGTGCGTCGCACGCCGATCGCCCGACCGGGACTTCCCTTTACGCCCGGTGCCTTATTCATCAGCGCCGAGACCTGGAAAATGTTCCAGGCCGACAAGCCGCTGCTCCAGGTCCTTTTGGTCTCGACGCTGTTTTGGTTCCTCGGCGGGGTGATTCAACCCGCGGTGAATGCCTTTGGAATACGGCAAATCCATTACGGGGCCGCACGAACCAGTGCCATGGTCGTGTGCATGGCGATCGGAATTATGGTCGGTTGCTTATGGGCCGGACGGGCGTCCCGTGGGCAGATTCGCTTCGGATTCGTGAAGTTGGGCGCGTGGGGCATCGTCGGTTGTCTGTCGGCCTTGGCCGTGTTTAGCGCGGGCGAAGGATCCGTGGTTTCGCCGGACACGACCGCCGCATCGGCCGACTCCGCCGCGGCGAGCGTATCGCCAACCTCGACAGCCGGCTCGACCGAGCAGGGGAGCGTTCCGGCGTCCGAGCCCGAGTCGTTCGCAGCCGTGCTTGTGCCGAGCAGCAGCTTCGAGTGGCTTGCGCGCGGCTTACTGATCGGCATCGGGCTTTTCGCCGGCTTCTTTTATGTGCCGCTCGCCGTCTTCATGCAGGCGCGTCCTCCGGCGGAACTGAAGGGACGGATGATCGGCGCGATGAACCTGATGAATTGGATCGGCATCGTCGTGTCGGCCGGCTTTTTTGGGTTGGCCGGATTCCTCTGCGACTCGGTCTTCAAAGTGCGGCTGTGTTGGATTTTCGGGATGTGCGCGCTGGTGATGCTGCCCGTCGCGCTTTTCTACCGCCCGAACTTCAAGACGCATGGACCGCGGACGGTCGAGGGGTAAGCAACGCCCTGTCCCCGGAGCGTCCGGCGCGGAACGTTCAGACGCGATCCTTAGCTGGGGAGGCCACGCCGTCCAGGATGAGATCGACGATCTCAACGGCCACAGCGCGCGTGATTTCGGCCCCGTGCTTGACCGTCGCGATAACCCATAAGTTGATCATACCATTGAGCGCCGTCACGAGAGCCTCGAGTCGCTCTGGCTTCACAAGTCCTGTCGCGACTGCCTTTTGACAGGCCTCGATCAACAGGTCCTGCACTTGCCGGGTCGCGCTCATCAAAGAAACGGCCAGGGCGCTTTCATCGGGACCAAAGAAGACCGCATAGAAGAACTTGGCGAAATCGCGGTTCTCGCTGAAATAGTCAAGATGGGCCCAAACGACCTCGGTGAGATAGTCGCGCGGCTCCCGCGGCTCGTCCACAACCGCCCGCAGGCGGGTGGAAAACTGGGAAAGGAACCGCGTCAGAACCGCTTCGTAAAGCCCCTCTTTGTTCTTAAAGTAATAGTAGATCATGGGTTTCGTAACGCCCGCGGCTTCCACGATCTCGCGCGTCGACGTGGCCTCGTAGCCCTTCCGCGCGAATAAGCGAACGGCGGCCTGCAAAATCCCCTCGGCGATGGTAGAAGAGACTTCCGCCGACATGAAAGCATCCTAGCGCGGGCCCACGCGAAACGACAGCGCCCGCAGAGTTGCCATCGTTTGAACGCATATCTCGTGTGCAAAGCTATTTTTAGGCTGGTATTTTGAAAATCGGAAGCCCGGCTTACACTTGACTGACCAGTTCTGATTGGAATACTTTGCTACCTACCGGTAGGTAATGTTCGGTTTGGGACGGGAAACGAGCGCTTCATCGATGAACAAACGTCGTCATTGGGCCAGCACGCCGGCTCTGTTGGTGGGACTTGTGGCTATCGGTGTTGCCTGGACGCTGAACTACGGTGGATTTCTCGGCGGAAAACGCGAATCGCTTCCGGCCGATCGTGGAAGCTCGCGTCATGCTGCCGGCGAGATTGCCGTCACGGTTTCCCCGCTGCAAATGCGGACGATCCAGCGCACGGTTTCCTGCGTGGGAACTCTGCATGCATTCGAGCAGGTCACGCTGAGTGCGAAAGTAGAAGGCCGCGTCCGCAAGATTCTGCACGACGTGGGAGACCGCGTCAAACCGGGCGACCTGCTGCTCCAGATCGATCCGACCGACTTCAATCTCTCCGTCCGCCAGGCCCAAAGCGCGCTTGACGTTGAAATGGCGAAGCTCGGATTGACCCCTGCAAACGTCAAGCAATTTGACGTCGCCCAGTTGCCCAATGTCATTGAAGCCAGCGCCAAAATGGAACGCATGCGCGAGCGAATGGACCGAGTCCGCACGCTGGTCGAGCGGGGCGCCATGTCTCGCGATGAGCTGAGCAATCTGTCGAGTGATTTCCGCTCGCTTCAGGCCGAGCACGACAACCAGGTGCTGCTTGCCAAGAGCGGACTGGCGACGATCCAAATGAAGCAGGAAGCACTCTCGATCGTGCGGCAACAACTGAAGGACACTCAAATCGCGGCGCCTCAGCCATCGATGGTTCCCTTCGAGGGACACGAGGCGTCCTATGCGATCACGAGCCGCACGGCGGCAGAGGGCTCGTTCCTGCGAGCGGGAACCGAGATCTTCAAGCTCGTGATGGATCGCACGCTCAAGCTAAAAGCGCCCGTCCCGGATCGGTTTGTCGCCGACGTCCAGGTCGGACAGAAAGCCAAAGTCACGACCGCCGCTTACGACTGCACTTTCGAGGGGACGGTGACGCGGATCAACCCCGCGGTTGACCCGACCACGCGGACGTTTGAAGTTGAAATCTTGGTTCCCAACGCCAACGGAGCACTCAAGTCGGGAAGTTTCGCCAAGGCCGCAATTGAAACGCGGTTTGATCCCGCTGTGCCGACAGTTCCGCTGGAGGCGATCGTCGCCTTGCGCTAGTGTCGCCTGATGAATTGCGACC
>CAYWOV010000748.1:0-2848 GCA_964459965.1 uncultured Planctomycetaceae bacterium
TTCGGGGCCAGCGGACTGGTCTTGGGGTACGTGCGCTGCGCGACGTAGGTTGAAATCGCCGTCCCGGGGTCACTCAACGGAACGGGGCCTACTTCCGATCCCTCAGGTACAGACGTGATTTCGATATCACCGGTCGCCATTCAGGACCTCTCGAAAAGAAGACGAGACGGTCAATCTTGGGAAGGCCGACCCTGGCCGCTCGTGGCGACGCCCCCCGATCTTTCGCGTCTCCAAACGCGAGTTGCCGGTAAGTCTAAGGAGCTGGCATTCGAATGTAAACGGCCCGCAAACGCGTCGGTTCGATTCATGCCAAATTGGCAACATTCGTCCGCCCGACGCGTCCTGCCCCCGGTGCCAAATTGACAGTGAATCGCATTCGGCGCGACGCATCGCGCGCTGAGGGACCGTCGTAAACCATTCTCGCTGTGCGGCTTGCAAATCGCTCGGGCCGAAGGGAGTCTTGGCACGTCCTTTGCCACCATAGCAAGCCCGACGATGTGGCGCTGCCAGAGGGTGCCAATACGTCCAAATAAAAAGAACACAACTTAGCGTCCAGTGACGAAATCGACCGCCGCGAGCGGCGGAGACGCAGAGCCGCGAGCGCGGCCTAAGGAGATTCACCATGGCGGTGCAGGGCGAAAAGATCATCGGAATCGATTTGGGAACCACGAACTCGGTTGTCTCCGTAATGGAGGGAAGCGAGTGCAAGGTTATTGCTAACCAGGAAGGAAACCGTCTGACGCCAAGCGTGGTCGCCTTTACCGATAAGGGCGAGATCCTTGTCGGCGAGCCGGCAAAACGGCAGGCCGTCACGAATCCAAGAAATACCGTCTACTCGATTAAGCGGTTCATGGGCCGCCGGCACAACGAAGTCGAAACCGAAGAGAAGATGGTCCCCTACACAATCGTCGGCGGACCGAATGATTACGTAAAAGTGAAGGTCGGCAGCAAGGAATACACGCCTCCCGAGATTTCAGCTTTCGTGCTTCGCAAACTGAAAGAGGCGGCGGAAGCCTACTTGGGCCACAAGGTGAACCGCGCGGTCATTACCGTGCCGGCCTACTTCAACGACGCCCAGCGACAGGCCACCAAGGACGCCGGGCAGATCGCCGGCCTGCAGGTCGAGCGGATCATCAACGAGCCCACCGCGGCAGCCCTCGCCTACGGCCTCGAAAAGAAAAAAGAGGAAAAGATTTGCGTCTTTGACCTCGGTGGCGGCACGTTCGACGTTTCGATCCTCGAAGTGGGGGATGAAATGGTCGAGGTTCTCTCGACCAACGGCGATACACACCTGGGGGGCGACGACTTCGACGAGCGCTTGATCAATTTCATCGCCGACAAATTCAAGAACGAGAACGGCATCGATCTGCGCAAGGACCCGATGGCGTTGCAGCGCTTGCGCGAGGCATCCGAAAAAGCGAAGAAGGAGCTGTCGCAACAACCGACGACCGACATTAACCTGCCCTTCATCACGGCTGACGCCACAGGCGCCAAGCATCTGCAAATGAACGTGACGCGGGCCGACTTCGAGCGGCTGATCGACGATCTCGTCGAGCGCTGCCGTCGGCCTGTCGAGCAGGCGTTGCGCGACGCCAAGCTCTCGCCGAAAGATATTGATGAGGTCGTGCTCGTCGGCGGATCGACCCGCGTTCCCAAGGTGGTGGACTTCGTCCGCCAGCAATTCGGCGGCAAACAGCCTCACAAAGGCGTGAACCCCGACGAAGTGGTCTCCGTCGGAGCCGCCATTCAGGGTGGTATTATCGGCGGCGAGGTCAAGGAGATGGTGCTGTTGGACGTCACGCCCCTTTCGCTGGGGATCGAGACGGAAGGCGGCATCATGACAGTCTTGATCGAGCGGAACACAACGATTCCAGTCGAGAAGAAAGAAGTCTTTTCCACGGCGGCTGACAATCAGACGGCGGTCACCGTCAGTGTTTTCCAGGGCGAACGCAAGATGGCTCGCGACAACCGCCTGTTGGGGCAGTTCAACCTGGACGGCATCCCGCCGGCTCCGCGGGGTATTCCCCAAATCGAGGTCAGCTTCGACATCGATGTCAACGGCATTTTGAAAGTCTCGGCCCGCGACATTGCCAGCGGCAAGGAGCAATCGGTCCGCATCGAAAAGTCGAGCGGGCTGACCGAGTCGGACATCGACCGCATGAAAAAGGATGCCGAAGCGAACGCCGAAGAGGATCTGCGGAAGCGCAAGCTCGCCGAGGCCCGCAACCAGGCGGCGCGGCTCCTTTACGAAACCGAGAAGGTGATGAAGGAGCACGCGGACAAGCTGGATGCCGGCTCGAAGTCCGCGATCGAATCGTCGATCGAGCGGGTCAACAAAGCGACGGCCGCAGAAGATGTGGCTGCGATCGAATCGGCTGTCAAAGACTTGGAACAGGCAGCCCACGCACTGTCGAAGCATATGTACGAGGCAGCGGCCAAGGCGGGCGGCGGCACCGCGGGCGGCGGACAGCAGCCCGCCGGCAACGGCCACACTCCCGATGCGACTGCAGATCACGGAGACAACGTGATCGACGCCGAGTTCGAGAAGACGGAGTAATCGATGGCGTTCCGATTCGAGAAACTGACCGTCAAGGGGCAGGAGGCGCTCCAGCGAGCCCAAGAAATTGCCGAGCAGAACGGCCATCAGCAATTGACGCCGTTGCACCTGCTCAAGGCTCTCCTGGAGGAAGACCAGGGGATCGTGCGGCCATTGATCCAAAAGATCGGGGCCAACCTCGGTCAGCTCGATACCATGGTCGCCTCGGAGTTGAATCGCCTGCCGAAGGTCAGCGGGACAAACGTGCCGCCCGCTGCCGCTCCCGCGACGGTGAAGGTTCTCGAAAAGGCC
>CAYWOV010000749.1:0-2840 GCA_964459965.1 uncultured Planctomycetaceae bacterium
GATCGAGCTCGGCCACGCCACGAACCACGTCGAGAGAACGACGTGATCGATGACATTTTCTGTGTTGTATCGCCCGACCTCGCGTTGACGAGGAAAGAACATTTTCTTCCACCAGATCTCGCACAGGTAGTACCAATAGTGTCCGGCCGGCGTGCGGAAGAAACGGTATTTGAGCTTTTGAAATCGAGAGAGACTCAGGAACTCGGAGTGAGTCAGCGGCTCCCAAACGTAGTCTTTGCCGCGTCGATTGGTGAAACGGTGATGAATGCGATTGTGGCCGAATTCCCAAAAGCTGAAGGCGTGAAGACACGGCAGGAAGGCGACGGTTCCCACCAGTCGATTCAGCCAGCGCTGCGCCATGAGGCTTTGATGACACGCGTCGTGCCCGACCACAAACAAGAGTGACGTCATCACCCCTGCGACAACAGAGCCGCTGGCCTTCAACCACAGCGAGTTCGTCGCGAGACAAAGCCCGATCGCGCCGGCGAACAGGGACAGGTCCAGCAAAAATATGGCCAGGCCCTTGAAATTGGACCGCGAATGCAGGGCCAGTAGCTTTTGTTTCTCAAAATCCATGGCGACGAGGCTCTTTTTGGAGGTTGGCGACGCCGCCACAACGCGATGCCCGGCACCCGGACCCCGCTTTTGGCCGGAACAATCGCTGATCCGGTCAAACCTTGGAAGAGCAATCTTGAAATCTCGGCGTCGGACATAAGAGGCGCGTCGTGCGGGCACCGAAGGCCAGCACGTCACAGCATCACTACGGGAGCTCTTCGGCCGAGTCTGCCATCACCCGCCGGTCAGCCTTGTACCATTCGTCAAACAAAGTTGCGGGAATGAGTGAGCCCCACAAACGCCGCGCAGACAGGAATCTCCGCCTCACCTAATACCGCTTTTCCTGAAAGTCACCGTTTATCTCGCTTCGAGTGTAGGTAGCGGGTTGTATGCTTGTTCAGGCCCTTGGCGGCCTGACTGGACGGTGCCCCGTGCGAATCTTGATTGCCGAAGACGATCCCACCACGCTACTCATGTTGGAGAGGGCCGCGAAGGACTGGCAGTACGAAGTGGTGTCCGTGCGGGACGGCAATGCAGCTTGGGACGTTCTGCGGTCGGCCGACTCGCCGCCGCTGGCTCTGCTTGACTGGATGATGCCCGCCCTCAGCGGCATCGAATTGTGCCGCAAGGTCCGCCAGGAGAGCGAGGCTCCGTTCATTTACCTTGTCCTGTTGACGGGAAAGGTGACAACGCGGGATATCGTTCAGGGCATGGAGTCCGGCGCCGACGACTATTTGAGGAAACCGTTCGACCGCCAAGAACTGAAGGTTCGCCTACGCGCCGGGCAGCGAATCGTGGAGCTGCACGAGACGCTGCGAATCCAGGCCACGCGCGATACCCTGACCGGTCTCTGGAATCGGCGGATGATTCTCGACATCCTCGGGCGGGAATGCGCTCGCGCGGCGCGCGAGGGCACGCCGCTCGGCGTGATCGTCGCGGACCTCGACCACTTCAAAGAGGTCAACGACACCCTCGGCCACCATAGCGGCGACGCCGTGCTAATCGAGGCGTCGCGGCGCATGAGTAGCGTGCTGCGACCGTACGACGCGATCGGGCGATATGGCGGCGAAGAATTCCTGATCGTGCTGCCCGATTGTGACCAGGCGGGAACTGAGACAGCGGCGCAGCGCATGCGCCAGGAGCTCCAAAAAGGAGAGATCGCGACTCCAGCGGGCACAATCCAGATCACAAGCAGCCTCGGCGCTGCCATTGGCGAGGGGCCGATTATCAATGCGGATGAGTTGGTTAAGATTGCCGACGCGGCCCTCTACCGGGCGAAGCGATCAGGGAGAAACCGCGTTGAGATGGCAAACAGTTCACCGCTTTGCGTCTAAATGACATTGGGCGACACACAATTCGAGGTTTCCGTGTCCCGGTAACCGAACTCTACTCATCACTCGCTCGTATCCGATCACACGGTGCTCGCGCATTCGCCAGCGGCTGCACAAGCGCGGGTCGAAAATCTCGAGTTCGTCTCCCGGAGCGGCCACTTCCGCAAAGTAAGCGACGTAAAGCCGCTCGATCTGCGGAACGGGGACTTTGAGCTTTGGCCGCGTGTCGATCAGCACGCGCCGGCCGTCAGAGGTGCGAATCCAGGCCAAAGGCGCGTGGCTTGAATAGAGGACGTGGCACAGGTATGTGTCGACCCAACCCGAGTCGTATGCCAGCGGCAAGAGCAGGATCAGTCCAACGGCCATCCGCATGGCCAAGCCGAGCCGCCGCAACTGGGCGGTCGGCGTTTCCTTCCACGAGTCGATGAAGACGTAACCCGCTGCGGCCAACGCCATATTCCAAGGCCAGACCGCCTCATCCCAGCCGAGCCCCAGTGCGAGAGTGACGACGATCGTCAGATGAAAGAAATAGGCCATCCAGACGGCCACGCTCCGCGTTCGCGGTAGCACAGCGCACACGGCCAGGATGATTTCCGCCAGCGCCAGACTCACACCGACCGCCGCCGAAATTCCCGCGTTTGCGGCCGAGAAGAATGAAGTCACCAGCCAATGGGCATCGCCGGTGTAGAAATACGGACAGTCCAGCTTGTGGAACCCCGAATAGAACCACAGTGCAATCAGATGCGCTCGCGAAACGGTTCGAGCCGCCGCCCAGGGCAGCGTTCCCCAGAGCAGGATCGCCTGCGAAATAAATTCCGGCTGCAGCCGCATCTGGTCCGACAGCATGGCGACCAACAACAAGCAGGAATAGAGCGCGACGCCGGCCCCCCCATGAATCAGCACAACGGCGAGCGATGCCAACAGCAGCGGGCCGAATCCGATCTGCGGCAGGTC
>CAYWOV010000750.1:0-2839 GCA_964459965.1 uncultured Planctomycetaceae bacterium
ACCGAAATGCGCCACCAAGCTCGTGCGGTTGAAACCGAATTTCGTCTGAATCTGCGCGGATCTGCCGGGGCCTCTCGCGAGTCCTTCAAGTAATGGAGGTCCCTCGACCGGTCGTCCATCGGCTGATCTGGCGAGCGAAGAATGGCTGGCTCCAGCCTTTGTTCGACGCGCACATTGAGCTGCAGATTCCTGAATTCAGCAGTACGGGACGAGAGCCACTTGGGGCGTCCGTTTAGCGACTTTGTCGGCAACTTCCTTGCGACAAACTTCGACGTGCTCTGGCGCGCTGACGCCAAGTTTCACACGACCGCCTTGAATCTGGAGAACGGTCACGCAAATGTTGTCGGCAATTTCTATTCCCTGCTGCAATTTGCGGGTCAATACGAGCATGACTTCCCTCCTTGGGTTTGTTTTTAGATCGGAATCGATTAGATCGAGATCCATTGTGCCGACATCCGCGAAATCCGGACCTGGCAGGAATGGTTCGCCGGCGTCTCCGCCAGAGCCGCTCGATCGCTTGCGAGATAATGCACAATTCTAGAAAAGCGAATGACTCAGGCACCGCGCGAGGTTTGAGCCGCCCTAAGTCGTTTCACGGCGGCAGCGATCGTAGCTGCAAAGAAGGCGATCCCACGGAGATCGCCGCATGATTGAGCGGACGAGACTTGCCAGTGCTCTCCGACGAATGACGATCGCCAGAGCTCGACATTGTCCGTGCTGCCGATCAGCAGCAGCAGTCGACCAGAGTGTATTGGCAATGGACGACTTGTCAAGATGACTCAACTCATCGGCCGGCTGGCGTCACAAGAATTGTGGCATGCCGGCGGTTTGCCTCGCCGGTGCTGTCTTACTGCAAAGGTAGAGCCGTTTAACAATTAGTGAACAGCTTGGTACGATTTTTCCTTCAGCACGTCACGTCTCGCGGATTGCCTCGAGATGCAATGGCTGCCCGGACTGTAGAGCGGGAAGCAAGTGCCAGGTTCTTTTTTGCAGCACGAGGTCGCACGGACTCTCTTTCCGACGAAAAAATGCTATGAGCGAACGCCTCCGCATCGTCGTGGCCGATGACGAGCCGGAAATGCGCAAATATCTTCAAGAGACGCTGACGCTCCTGGGGCATGAGGTCGTGGGCTGTGCTCAGACCGGGGTCGAGCTGATCGACAGATGCGTCGAGTCCAAGCCGGATATGGTAATTACCGATATCAAGATGCCCGACATGGACGGCATTGAGGCGGCCGGTCGCCTTTGCCAGAGGCATGCGGCCCCCGTGATTCTCGTCTCGGCACATCACGATGCCGATTTGATCGCGCGGTCCCTTTCGGGCCAGGTGATGGCTTATCTCGTCAAGCCGATCAAGAAGGCCGATCTGGAGACCACCTTGGCGCTTGCCGTCCGGCGATATAAGGAATTTACGGCGCTGCAGCAGCAGGCGACCGATCTCAGGCAGGCGCTGGAAGATCGCAAGGTGATCGAGCGGGCGAAAGGCATTTTGATGAAGCGGGCCGGCCTGGACGAGGCCGATGCGTTTCGCCGGCTGCAAAAGCTCGCCAGCGATAAGAATCTGAAACTTGTGCGGATCGCGGAAATGATTGTGACGGTTGAAGAGGCGATGCAATAGGATGAGCACGCATAATCTCGACAAGATCTTCAGGCCGCAGCGCATTGCCGTGATCGGAGCCACGCCGCGTCCCAAAAGCGTGGGGGCGACGGTTCTCGACAACCTGCTCAACTCGGGATCCGACGCGGTCGTCTATCCGATCAATCCGAAACACGAGGCCATTCACGGCATTCACGCGTGGCGCAGCCTCCACGACCTGCCGAAGACTCCGGACCTGGCCATCGTCTGTATCCCCGCCGCATCGGTGCCGCAAATTGTGCGCGAGTGCGGTGAGGCTGGAGTCGGCGGAATTATTATTCTTTCGGCCGGTTTTCGCGAAGTCGGGGAAGCGGGGCGCGAACTGGAGCAGCAGACGGCCGAGGAAGCGCGCAAGTTTCCGGGGCTGCGAATCATCGGGCCCAATTGCTTGGGGGTCATCGTTCCAGGGCACCGTTTGAACGCCTCGTTCGCGGGACATCTTCCTTTGCCGGGACACGTGGCGTTTATCTCCCAGTCGGGCGCGCTGTGCACGGCCATTCTGGATTGGGCCGATCAGAAAGGACTCGGATTCTCGTACTTTGTTTCGATCGGCAACATGCTGGACGTCGATCTCGGCGATCTGATTGATTACTTCGGCCAGCAGCCGGAGGTCCGTTCGATCATTTTGTATGCCGAATCGGTGACGAACGCACGAAAATTCATGTCGGCCGCCCGGGCCTTCGCACGGATCAAGCCGATCGTCGCCTTTAAATCGGGCCGGTTCGCCGAATCGGCCAAGGCGGCCGCGAGTCACACCGGGGCGATGGCCGGAGAGGATGCCGTTTTCGATGCGGCCTTCGAGCGGGCCGGAATCGAACGCTGCTACGAGATCGACGACGTCTTCGACTGCGCCGAGCTGCTCGCCCGACAGCGACCGCCGGCGGGCCCGCGAATCGCGATCGTCACCAACGCCGGTGGTCCGGGCGTGATGGCGGCCGACGCTCTGCTCGCCCGCGAAGGGGTACTGGCGACGCTCTCGCCGTCGACGATCGAGGCGCTCAACGGCGTGCTGCCCGCGTATTGGTCGCACGCCAACCCGGTCGACGTGCTCGGCGATGCTTCGGCGGAACGCTATGCGGCTGGGACGGAAATCGTCCTCAAGGACGAAAATGTCGACGGCGTTTTGGTCGTGCTGACTCCGCAGGCGATGACCGATTCGACTGCGACGGCCGAGGCGGTGGGCAAATTGGCCAAGGGAACGCC
>CAYWOV010000751.1:0-2839 GCA_964459965.1 uncultured Planctomycetaceae bacterium
CTTGGCCGGAGGCGCCTCGCGAGCCCGCTGCGGCAGCATCAGCTTGCGCAGCAGTTTTCTTTCCTGAAGGTCCAACACGTCGATCGAGTTCTTCGGAAACGTGACTGCGCGGGCGCCGATGACCAATCGCCTTGCCTGCGGACCAAGCGCGATGACGTTGGCGATGCCGAGCAGCTCCGTCGCATCCTTGCCTTCCCACTTCGATTTTTCCGCGCCCGTTTTCAGGTCTGTGGTCGCGAGCCCACCCGCGAGGTGCGCCGTATCAAACCACGTGCTGACGGCGAGAGTGCCCTCCGGGCTGACCGCGTGAGAATAACCCTCCCATTGGCGGACAACGTGCGCGTCGTCGAGCACGAGCGACGCCAATGCCTCGGTACGCATCTGCGAACGGGAATGCACGTCGTGCGGGGCGGAGGTCGGTTCTGTTCCGGCCGGCGCCGTCGATGCTGCGGCACGCTTTCGAATTCGCAGCTGCTCGGATTCTTTCAGCAATTCCAAGGCACGCCAGCGGCGGCCTGGCAAGCCGCTCAGCCGGACCGAACGGGCCTGGTCATACAGACTCGCGGTCAACACATCCTGAGCCCGTTCCTTGGCCGTGACGGCTCCGACCTCTGCTGCCAGCGCACGTTGCTGTTCGCGTCGCCCGGCTTCCTCCGCGGTCACGGCCCGGTCGCGGTCTTGCACGGCCGCCTGCTCGGCCCGTCGGGCACGGAACGCTTCCCACGCGCTGAACGCGGCCCCGGCCACGACGAGCAGCGCAAACGCTGCCGCCATTCGCAGTCCGCGGCGATACCTGCGGGCGAATTTCCGCAGCCGGTACTGCGCGGACGGCGGGCCGGCTTCCACGGGTTCGTCGTGCAGGTAACGTTCGACGTCGCGTGCCAGCCCGCTGGCACTCTCGTAGCGCCGCGTGCGATCTTTCTCGAGCGCTTTCATCACGATCCAATCCAGCTCGCCGCGCACGACCTTCGCGAGGTCTCGCGGCGCGGTTCGCCGCTGCGCCGCGATCGACGCCAATTGTTGCGTGGTGCTTAACCGGGCGCTTGGTTTGGGGGGCTCGTCCTCCTGGATCATTCGCAGAAGTTGCACGTAAGTCAGCTCGCGGACCGTTTTCTGCTCGACCGGCGTCGTTCCGGTCAGCAATTCGTAGAGCAGCACGCCGAGCGAGTAGATGTCGCTGCGCGTGTCGACTCCCAGGCCGCTCATTTCCGCCTGCTCGGGCGCCATGTACTCCAGCGTGCCCACGATGGCGCCATACTGCGTGAACATCGTCCTTTCGGTGAGTTTTTGTTCGATGGCCTTGGCGACGCCGAAATCGATGACCTTCGGCACCGGTTTGCCGTCGTAAAGCGTGATGAGGACGTTGGAGGGTTTCACGTCGCGGTGGATGATTCCCTTTTGGTGGGCATGCTGCATGGCCCGGCAAACGGGAACAAAAAGTTCCAGCCGCTCTTTGAGCGGAAGCTTGTTTTCGTCGCAATAGTCCGTGATCGGCACCCCGTGCACCAATTCCATCACGAAGTAGGGGCGTCCCGATTCGGTCGTCCCGGCGTCGAGCACACGGGCGATATTCAGGTAATCCATCATCGCCAGGGCCTGCCGCTCCGCCTCGAAACGAGCGATCACGAGTGCGGAATCCATGCCCGGCTTGATGATTTTGAGCGCGACGCGACGCCGGATGGGCTGCTCCTGCTCCGCCATGTAGACGACTCCCATGCCCCCCTCTCCGATTTTCTGCAACAGCTTGTAAGGGCCGATCCGCGTGCCCGGCCCTTCGCTGATCGGTCGGGGAGGCAAGGTCGCGGCGGCCTGCGCCGGACTCGCGCCGGGTTCATCTTCCGTCGGCGCCGATGGCGGCTCCATAAAACTGCCGATCTTGGGCACGGCGTTCAGCAAGCGCTCGACTTGTCGGCGGAGATCATCGTTTCCGCCGCACGCCTCATGCAAAAAGGCGGCCCGCTCCTCGGCAGAATCCTTTTGAAGTGCGGCTGAGAAAATCGACTCAAAGGAAGAGGGGTCGCGCATGGTTCAGATCCTTCCGGGAGTGCTGTTTACTCATCATGCGAGATTTGAAGTCGGAATCCCTCACGGTTGGTCAAAATTTCTCACGGAAGGAGGCATTTTCAGCATCTTCCAGCTCGGCAAAGAGCCAGGTGCGCGAATAGGCCCAGTAACGCTCGGCCGTCGCCAGCGAGATCCCCAGTGCCTCGGCCGTTTCGCGGAGCGTCAGCCCGGCAAAGAAGTGCATCTTCACCAACTCGGCCTTCACCGGTTCGCGGACGGCGAATTTGGCCAGGGCTGCGTCCAGAGCCAACAGGTCTTCACGAGCAGTCTGGCCCGCGAGATTGGCGTCCAAGTCCACGCGCTTTCTCCCGCCGGCCCGTTTCAGGCTGCGTTTGCTCCGGGCGTTATCGACGAGAATGCGGCGCATGGCCTCCGCCGCAGCGGCGAAGAAGTGTCGCCGGCTGTCCCATTGCTGGGTCTTTGGCGCGCCAACCAGCCGCAGATAGGCCTCATGCACGAGGGCTGTGGCTTGCAGCGTCTGGCCCGGCTTCTCGTGGGCCATCTTCAGCGCAGCCAGTCGACGCAGTTCCTCGTAGACGATCGGCAGGAGTTGTTCAGATGCCTGGGGATCGCCCCGATTGATCGCCGCAAGGATTCTCGTGACGTCGCTCATGCGAGCTCCGAGGGCACGCTCGATTTGATCCATTTGAGCATAGCGAGAGGCCGGTTGCCGAATCCAAAGAATTCGGCCGGAACCGGCGGGTCGCTTGGAGACGAGTCGGTGTGTACCCGCGATGTGTCAGACAGATCCGAGCCGCTTCAGCTCCGGCTCGAG
>CAYWOV010000752.1:0-2830 GCA_964459965.1 uncultured Planctomycetaceae bacterium
GTTCCAGGACCCGAACCTGCCAAACGGTTTTGCTCCGTTCAACGTCGCCGAGTTCAACAACCAGATCTACGTGACTTATGCCAAGCGGGCGGACGCAGCCGGTGATAATGCAAGTGGCCCGGGGCTGGGGTATATCGACGTCTTCGACACGTCCGGCAACCTCGTCAAACGCCTCGCCTCGCAGGGTGCGCTCAACTCGCCGTGGGGCCTGGCCATCGCGCCTGCCGGCTTCGGTCCGTATGGTGGCGATTTGCTTGTGGGCAATAACGGCGACGGCCGCATCAACATCTTCAATCCGACAAGCGGGGCGTATCTTGGCGTGCTAAAGGACGATCACGGCAATCCGATCGAGATACAAAACCTCTGGGCCTTGACGTTCGGCAACGGCCATCTCGGAGGCGACTCGGGGACATTGTTCTTCACAGCCGGCCTGAATCAAGAACAACAGGGCCTGTTTGGCGCCATTCAGGCGCCTGGACGTCAGGGGGCAGACACGGAAGGTCCAGGTGGCTTCAATCCCAACGCGCCAGGCGAAGCCAAGAATTACCCGCTGCCGCCGGTCGGCGGGCCAGCCTTGCTCAGTTCGACGGACGGACATTCCGTCGCAACGTCGGACCTCTTGCCCTTGAATGATTCGTCGCTGGTCCTGCTTCCAACTCTGCTGAGTCCTTCACAAACTGATTCGGCGAGCGGTGCTTCGGTCCAAGACAACTTAACGGCAGACAGCACTTCCAACGCGACACTCGTGGCGGCCTCAGGGGACACGAACGTTTTGTCGCGGCTCATCGCCGAGGCCGAATCCCAGGCGGCATCGATGCCTGTCGACAACTCGATCACCCTCAATCAATTTCTCAACATCGATGTCCAGGCCGCGGCGATTCAGAAGCCCGCCGAGCAACAAACATGGGCCGCCGAACAACCACGCGGCGAACCAGAGCGCATGCAATCGGCAGGCGCCGATGCCGGCATCGATGTCTCGGCTCTGGATGCATTCTTCCAGAGCGTCGCGTCGTCCGCGGCGCTGCTGTTCGCCGTCTCGCCGTGACGAGGCTCGGTAACTCGGACGGATGGGTGCCTCGCTCGCAAAGGTTGTGGCGGGGCATATTTCAAACCAGGCGACGAGAGCGTATCCAGGCTAGGTGTAGCGTCCCCGCGGCACACAACGCCGTGAAAGAGCTGAGCTTAAACGCGACATGGAAGTGCTGCCAGCACGAGTGCCGGGTTCCGGCGAGAAACAATCTTGGCGAGTCGATCGTCGCGACGCCAGCACTTGTCGACGGACGAATCGATGTGCGTACGAAGGGGAATCTTTGCGTATTTGGCGAGACGCATTCAGTCTTTTTCGCCAGGTTCAGGGCTGTTTCGATCCGCCGATTTGACAAGCCGGGGCTGCGATCGACTACACCCCGGCCTCTCGAATTTGCCCGCTACAGGACCGAATTGGGCACGCCAGGGGAGACAAAAAGCCGAGATTGTGAGATCGGTCTCGGCCGACCTACCGCCAATCGCCATTCTCGATCCAGTCGACGTGCGTGACGCCCTGGAGCGTCAACACGCCCCTGGATGTGCCGTCCGCGGCAATGATCTCGAGCCGATCTTTGCAGGCACCGGGGGCGCGGAATCGTTCGTGATTCGGGTTGGCGATGCCGGGGACGTCCGTCTGCCAGTCGAATCTGGGAACGGCGAGCCATTGTCCGTCGGGTGACCAATAGGCTCCGTCCGGCGCGCCGACTCCATCCTTGTCGCTGCTGAGAAGTTTCTTGCGGTTCGTGCCGTCGAGGTCAACGAGCCAAAGACTGTCGAAGCCGTGGTCCTGGTGGTTGTAAACGATCTGGTTCGTTCCCGGCCGGAAACGCGGGTAACAGTTCAGTCCGTGCCCCTGGGTGATCCGAAGCTCGTGGGTCCCGTCCGGATGCATGACGTACAACTGGTAGCCGCTTCCAAACGGCGGATGGCGATTCGAGACCGTCACGAACCACTCCCCGTCCCGCGACCAGTCGTCCACTTCGTCCGTCGCGGGGATTGGCAAGTTTGCCACTTGCTTGTTGAGCAAATCCAGCGTCAATGTAACACGCTCAGGGCGATCGTTCGCCTGGTTCTTGGTGCGGGTGGAGAGCAGTCGCTTTCCATCGGGGGACCAAGTGGAAAGAGACGCGTTGTCCAGCACCTTGACGGCCGCATGACCTTTGAGGTCTGCCAGATAAACGTCGATCGGCCCCGGCGAGGCGAATTTGCAGAATGCCAATCGGTCCTGCTGCGGCGAGACACGGATGCAAAAGCCGTCCAGGCCGAGTCGTTCCCAGGCGCCGGTGTTGGGGTCGATGGCGATGATGCCGACGAATTTCTCGGTCGCACCGGTCTTGGTTTTCACTTGCAAGCCGGCCCTCGTGTAGATTTTTCCCGGCAGGACGACCGACGTGCTGTTCGACGACGAACTTGTACCGCTCGTTCCATCGACAGAAGAGCTGCCCGAATAGCTGTACGTCGTCGAACCGGTCTGCAATTGCAATTGCGTCGTCGGAACATTCGGCGCGACGAGTGGAGCGGAAGGTGCGGCAGGCAGTCGAGGCCGGGCGGGCTCCTGCGCCACGAGCCGCCAGGGGATCAGGCCTCCGAGGACGATCAGCGAAGCAACGGCGGCGGAAACCGCCAATTGACGTGTCGAGTAAGGCTTCACGCGTGTCATGGCAAGGATCCTTTGTTCGAGATGTCGGTACGCACCGGACATGCCGGCCGCCACGAGCGAGGTGCGCGGCGCGTCGGGCCAGCGGGTGGACATTTTGAGCAGCAATTGGCCGACGTTGACCTTGTCGCCTACGTCGACGTAGAC
>CAYWOV010000753.1:0-2828 GCA_964459965.1 uncultured Planctomycetaceae bacterium
GTGCAACCGTCCGCCGCGAGATTTGACGTTGTCGACAAGCGATTTCAGCGCGGGGATCTCGAAAAATGCGCCTTCGCGAATCGATTTCGTGATCCGCGTCAGGCTTTGGTACACGATGCGACCCGCACCAAGATTCAGATGGCCGACCTCGGAATTCCCCATCTGACCGTGCGGTAATCCGACGGCTTCCCCGCCGGGATCGAGCGTGGTGTGCGGATAGTTCGCGCGAAGAGCGTCGTTAATCGGCGTCTTTGCCAAGAGCGTCGCGTCGCCTTCCTTTTCAATCCCGGCACGGCCCGCCGGGTTGAGCCCCCATCCGTCGCGAATGATGAGGACGACCGGTCGATGCGATAATTTCACTCTCTTGTCCGACGCGTTCGACACCGATCACCTCGTCAACAAGCAATGCGATAAACAGACTCGACGCTCGTTAGGATAGCGCAAACGCCAAGAGAGTGTCCAATCTGCTGACCTGCGTGGGGGTCGAAAGTGACTTCACCGACGCCAGGTTGGCAGTCCGTCCATCATGCCCAAGTTTTCACGCAAAATCGTTTTGACCTGGAAGATCCACAGGCGTAAACTGGATGGTGAACAGTGATGACACTTCCGTGAGCGTCCGCTCTGCGGCGCATGGCCGGTCTGGCCCGCGTGGAAGACTTCGCGGCAGCCGGACACCTTCGCTTGTGCGACCGGCCGTCGCCGTTGGCCGTTCTTGCCGTGTCCATTCAATTTGGCGGCTCAAGGAACAAGGACTGAGCACACATCTGCCATCCCGCTGAATGTAGGAGGTCACGCGATGAGCCGACTTGATATCAACCCCGCTGCCGGCGAGCGGCTGGAAGACTACTCCGCTCTGGAATACATCCTGTTGGGGGACCTTCGGGACGTGCTGGAGGAACCAGCAAACCGTCATACCCGCGGCTGGCTGATCGCCATTCTCGATGCTCTGCTGGACACGCTTCCCCGCGAAATGGCCCTCAAGGAGTCGAGCGGTTATCTCCACGAAGTGCTCAATGAATACCCGAGTTGGTACCGCCACGTCGAGGATCTGCAGAACGAGGAGCGGCTCTTGTTCCTCTCTCTGCAGTCACTACGCGATCGGCTCGAGACGTCCGAAAGCTACGCGTTCGCCGCCGACCGGGTGAAGTCCACGCTACGACAGTGGATGACGCGTCTGTCGGCCCATCACCGCCATGAAAATCGCATCCTGCAAACGGCGATGAATCTCGAAGTCGGCGGGGGAGATTGAAGATACGGATGAATAACTTCCGCGGCTCAACTTAGCGCGCCGAAGTCCGTCATCGTTCCTCATTCCGCTGATACCAGTCGTAGGTTTCCCGCAGGCCGATTTCCAAGTCGATCGTCGATCGCCAACCGAGGGCTTCGAGGCGCGTCACGTCGAGTCGTTTCTGCGGGGCGCCGTCGGGGCGCGATGTGTCGTAAACGAATTGACCGCGATAACCGACGACGCGCCCGATCAGGTCGGCCAGTTCGCGAATCGTGACATCGCTTCCCGTGCCGACGTTGATGTGCGACTCGCCCGAATAGTGGCACATGAGATGGACCACGCCGTCGGCACAGTCGTCGGCGTGGAGAAACTCGCGCCGAGGCCGGCCCGTTCCCCACACGGTGACCGTCGGTTCGCCGCGTTTGGCGGCTTCGTGAGTTTTTCGCAGAAGGGCGGGAATCACGTGGCTGGCATCGAGATCGAACTTGTCGCCGGGCCCGTAAAGATTGGTCGGCATGGCTGAAATGAAATCGACGCCGTATTGGCGGCGATAAGCCTGGCAGAGTTTGAGGGCCGAGATCTTCGCCAGTGCGTACCACTGGTTCGTCGGCTCGAGCGCACCGGTCAGCAGCGCCTCCTCGCGCATCGGTTGGTGCGCCTCCCGCGGATAGATACACGACGAGCCAAGCGCCAGCAGCTTTTTGACGCCCATTCTGCGAGCCGCTTCGATCACGTTGGCTTCGATCAGCAGGTTGTCGTAAAGAAACTCGGCCGGCCGCGTGTCGTTGGCATGAATCCCGCCCACGGTCGCGGCGGCGAGAAACACGACGTCGGGCCGATGGGCGGCGAACCATGCTTCTGTCTCGTGCTGCCGCCGCAGGTCGACCGTCTGACGATCGACGGTCAGAATTTCGCATTCTTCGCGCGCAAGCCGGCGGACGAGTGCCTGTCCCACCATTCCCCGATGCCCGGCGACCCACACGCGACGGCCGGCCAGGCGGAACGGCACTTCGAGTTGCCCCGGCAAGTCACCGGGGACATGCTCCGCAGCGTTCATCGAGAGGCCCCTGGACTCCCTGGACCTTGTTCGGCCAACAGTTTGCGGTCCGCGTCGACCATGCTATTCACAAGTTGATCAAAACCAATCGTGTGCCGCCAACCCAACTTCTCGCGGGCTTTGGCGGGGTTTCCGAGGAGCGAGGCAACTTCGGTCGGACGGAAATATCGCTCGTCGATGGCCACACGGAGCGCATCCGTCGCGGCGTCGTAACCCTTTTCGTCGAGCCCCGTGCCCTTCCATGTAATCGTCACGCCGATGTGTCGGAAGGCCCGTTCGACGAATTCGCGCACCGAATGCGCTTCGCCCGTCGCCAGGACGTAGTCATCCGGGCGTTCCTGTTGCACGATCCGCCACATCCCCTCGACATAATCGCGCGCATCGCCCCAATCGCGGAGCGCGTCGAGATTGCCGAGAAAGATCACCTCCTGTTCGCGGGCTTCGATCGCGGCGACGGCCCGAGTGATCTTCCGTGTCACGAAGGTCTCGCCACGCGTCGCGCCTTCATGATTGAAAAGGATCCCGTTGGACGCGTGGATGCCG
>CAYWOV010000754.1:0-2823 GCA_964459965.1 uncultured Planctomycetaceae bacterium
TCAGCAAACTTCCCGGTCCGCACCAACTCGAGAATCCGGGGCCGATATTCGCGATACGCAGGTTTAGTCAGCCATACCTTCAGATTCGTGGCACCGCCGGCGGAAATCGCCCCTTTGGCGGCTGCTTCATCGACCTTTGCGACGGCCTGTTGGATGTTGAGATTACCGGACGAGTCGACCATGGAGCGCCATAATTCCTTTTGACAATGCGCGGTCAGTGCGATTCGCGGACGGCTAACCGAAGGCTAAGGTTCCGAAATTCCGAGATCCCGACAAATCTTCCGCGCGAGTAGATCGGGTATTTCGGAATGCCGCGGCACAGCCGATCGTCGATTATTGGTCGGATTGCCCCACCAAGAATGCCGGCCCCCCTCGCGAACCAGAACGCACCGGCCCGTCGAAGATGAGAGATCAATTCACGCCTTTTCACTCGACAGCGCCACTTCCTCGAAAGTGCCGTCCGCAGCGGCACGCGCCTCCGCCCGGTTCATTTCCAGCGCTTCGCGGAGAGCGTCTTGCAGATTGTCGATCAATTCTTCGCGCGTGTGACCTTGCGAGTTGACTCCGGGAACCTCCTCGACCCATCCGATCCACCACTCGCCTTGCTGCTGAACGACCGCAGTATAATTCGCTGCCATAAACTTCCTCGCAAGTCACCTTCCAGGGATCGACTGCGGATCCAGCCGAGTTGTCGATGGTTGTGATTATAAGTCACGATGGACACCAACGGCAGAAAGGGACAACCTTGCCGCCGTTCTCTTTTTTGCGGGCAAGCCATTACCGCAAATGCAGCACGACCATTTTCTCTTCAGTCATTTCGCGAATGGCGTACTTCGGTCCCTCTTTGCCCATCCCGCTGTCTTTGAGTCCACCATAGGGCATCAGATCGGCCCGCCATTGTGTCGACCAATTGATGTGCAGGTTGCCGCTGTCGACTTCGCGGGCGAACTTCATGGCCCGATCGATGTCCTGCGTAAAGATGGCTGCCGAGAGGCCATAGCGACTGTCATTTGCCAGTCGAATTGCTTCGTCGATGTCGCGAAACCGCGTAATGGCCACAGCCGGACCGAATAGCTCTTCCTTGCTGACTCGCATCTCGGGGTCGACTTGATCGAGAATCGTCGGCTGGTGGAGTGCGCCTTCGCGCTTGCCGCCGGTAACTAATTTCGCGCCACCAGCGACTGCCTCCTCAATCCAGGAACCAACCCGCACCGCCTCCGCCTCGCGAACCAGCGGCCCCATCTTGGTCCCTTCAGCGCTCGGATCACCCACGGTGAGGGCCTCCACCCTTGGCTTGAGTGCATCAAGAAACGCTCCGCCGATCTTCTGAGAGGTCAAAATTCGCTGAGCTGAGATGCAAACCTGGCCGGCGTTGGCAAACCCGGCGGCGGTGACACTCTCGGCCGCCTTCTCAATGTCGGCATCGTCCATCACGATCACCGGGCTGTTGCTGCCCAACTCCATGGTCACCCGCTTCATGCCGGCCGCCTTGCAAATCCGCTCGCCGACTTCGTAGCTGCCCGTAAAGCTGATCTTCCGTACCCTGGGATCGCCGCAAATGGCCCTGCCCAGCGCCGCACCCGCACCGGTGAGACAGGCAATCGCCTCGGGCGGCGTTCCAGCTTCCAGCAGAATTTCGGTCAGTTTGAGGGCCGAAAGGGGTGTGTCGCTGGCCGGTTTCACGATCACGGCGTTGCCTGCCGCCAGCGCCGGCCCGACCTTGTGACAAACCAGATTCAGTGGGAAATTGAAGGGCGTGATCGCCGCCACAATTCCGCAGGGAACCCGCAGCGTGAAACCCAGTCGCCCGGCAGCCCCCGGCGCCGCGTCGAGCGGCACCATCTCGCCGACGACTCGCCTTGCTTCCTCCGCCGAGACTTCGATCGTTTCGCGGGCCCGGCTGGCCTCGAGTCTCGCTTCGGCGAGGATTTTTCCCTCCTCGGCACTAATGGTTCGCGCCAATTCCTCCTCGCGGCGTTTCATAATCTCAGCCGCCCGACGGAGCATGTTGCCCCGGTCGTATGCGGACATCTTCCGCATCGCCTCCGCGCCGCGAACGAGAGTCGCGAGGGCCGAATCGACGTCGGCAGGTGTGGCACGCGGAACCGTATCGACAACCGACCCATTGAAGGGGTTATTGACGTTCAACGTGTCGGTTCGGTCGACCCATTTCCCCGCGCAAAACATCTTCATCGCGGCACCGTTTGGTAGAGAATCTCAGTTATCCAAACGACGGTCAGCATAGCACCTGACCGCGCCGGCGAGAAACCGGCTGAAGTTCGATGATGCATGTCCCTGGCCCTCCTTGACCGCCGGAACTCCTTCACTGAGAATCGGATTTCGCAAGACGAAATGCTCGATCTGCCCCAAATGCCCGCCGCGACGCAGACACCCTGAAAGGCCTCTTCGATGTCGATCGCTCGCTTATTGCTTGTCGCAACGGTTTTTCTTGTTCAAACCGCTGCGCAGCAAATCACAGTCCAAGCGGACAATTGGCCGTCCTGGCGGGGGCCGCACAACAATGGCGTGTGCGAAGAAAAGAATCTTCCGACCGAGTTCAGTCGTTCAAAAAATCTGCTGTGGCGCTTGCCACTCCCCGGACAGGCGGCGGCCACGCCGGCCGTTTGGGGCGACCATATCTTTTTGACAGCTCCCGACGGCGACGAACTGCAGCTCTTGTGCATCAGTACCGACGGGCGAGAACTGTGGCGGCGAACGGTTGGACACGGGAATAAAAATGCCCGCGTCGACGAGGGAAATTCGTGTTCCCCTTCGCCGGTCACCGACGGCAAGCACGTTTGGACGCTGATGGGCAGCGGCGAT
>CAYWOV010000755.1:0-2820 GCA_964459965.1 uncultured Planctomycetaceae bacterium
GCCGTCCGCGCCCGCCGTGAAGAGTTGCGTTTGTTGTTTGTTCAAGGCGATGGCGTTAATGGCTGCCGGAGTTGCCACGACCTGGTGCAACGTGCCGTCGGCGACGTTCCATGTGCGCCACGCATGATCCAGCGAACCGGCGAAGAGCATCTTGCCGTCGGTGGAAAACTCGAGTGCCGTGATCGCCGCTGTTGGCCCGGACAACTTGTGCAGCGGTTTGTCGCCGGAAGCGAGAAGGAGCCGAATTGTTTTGTCAGCCGTCGCAACAGCGATCATCGAGCCGGCCCGATCGACGGCGAGGGCGGTCGGCTTTTCCGCCAACGCGGCGGCCCATTTGCGGACGTTGTGCGGACGTTTCCAAAGTTTCACCACGCGATATCCACCGGCGGCGAGCAGCGAACCATCGGGGCTGAAGGCCAACGCGTGAATGAAGTCGCGATCGGCCGCGCCGCCCGGATACATGCGGCGTCCGTCGAACTGCAGGTCTGACAGGAGAGGATCGACCAGTCGCGCGGCCTCTTGCCCGAGGATCAAATCGTAGATCACGATCTGATTCGTGCGTCCGGCCGCGACAAATCGCCCCCACGGAGAAAGAGCGACGCTCTCGATCGACTTCATCGAAGCGGGGATCGGCTGCCATTGAGTCGAGTCGTGGCTTCCGCCGGCACTTCCTCGGGCGCCTTCCAAAATCCACTGTTTCAAGATGCCCAGCTCTTTGGGCGAGAGGGCGTTAGCCTCCACCGTGTTTGGCAACGGGGGCATTGCGGGCTTGCCGGTTCGGGAGGCCAGCTGAAACAGAAGGCTGGCGGCGGGATTTTTCGGCACGATCGCCGGACCGCGTTTTCCGCCTTTGTGGATCGATTCGGCCGTCTCGACGCTCAGCTTGCTCTCGGAAATGCCCGCGTTGTGGCACGCCAGGCAGTTGGCCTCGAAAATCGGAGCAACGTCTTTTTCGAAATCGACCGGCCGACCAAGACTGACCGATGCGGCTTCGATCGCTTTGGACGGCGGTGCCCCCTCGCCGGACCGAAAAGCCAGTAGCAAGACGACAACTGCGAGACCGGGCACAATCTGACGCAACACGGCGACCTCTCTTGCCTACGGCACAATTTTCAAATCGATCGGCGCGTCGACTTCAGCTTTCCCGTCAAAATCCATCTGCGCCCGTACGACCATGTTCGCCAACTGACCGGGCGCGGCCGTTGCGTCGGCGGTAATCGCCAGCGCACTGCTGCTCTTACTCGCCGGGATTGTCAGCGTTTTGGCGCCGACTCCCTTAACGCCGGGAGGGAGCGGAATGCCGATTGTCACGGGCCCGGTAAAGCCTCTGCGACGCTTCACTTCCACTTTCACAGAAATTTGTCCGCCCTTTTTCAGAGATCCGCCGCCGGGGACAACGGCCCGCAGTTCGATCGGCGCGGGCTTCACGGTCAAAATGATCGGTGTCGACGGTGGAAAGTCGATCAGATTTTGCGGAGCGGCCGCTTGCGTCGCTTGAGCCAATACGCGATCCGCGGCCAATTTCCGAGCGGCGGCGGCTTTCAACTTCTCGCTTGCCTCGGCGACGCGTGCTGTCGCTCTTTGCAGCAAGAGTGCGTCGGCTTTCGCGTTTACTTCGGACTCAGTGACCTTCTGCGTCGCCAAGTTGCGAGGGACCTCGGTTCCGCGTCGGGCCGCAGTAAGTTGCGACTTCGCATTTTTGGGCGACGTTCCCCACTGATGCTGCTTTTTTCTCACCGATTCGAACTCGTTTTGTGCGCTCTTTAAAATGGTGCCGATTTCTGCCGCGTCTTTTGCCGCCTTGGCTTGTTCGATCGTCGCTCGCTCTTGCGCGTCCGGGTTGCGGCGGTAAGCCACCGAAGCCTGCAATTTCCAATAAAGTGTCACGGAACCGGGACGTTCATTCCGCGGGACGAAGAAACGAACCAGCTCGGACGACTTTCCCTTGGGAAATGACTTGATTGTCAAATTGAGAGAATCCGGAGTCGCTCCGACCAGAGTCATGGCAACGTCGCCATCGAATCCGTTTCGCCTCACCAGCATGAGCGGAAGCAGGACCTGGCGACTTTGGTTCACCTCGATGCGGGCAACATTGGTCGTTAGCTGGAAGGGCGCCGACTCTTTGAGCACCGAAAGAGCCAGCGACTGGCCGATCCTCGAGATCGCGGGCACATCCAGTTCGGCGCTCCAGGCGATCGTGGCGGGAATTGCCTCGTGGACAAGTTCCTTCGGCGACGTGGATGCTTTGCCTTTGTTTCGTTTGTCGAGTCGTGCTTTGCCGAAGATACGGATGAAGCGGTCACCGATTGGGGCGTTGTCCGCGGCAGTGAAGATCAGTTCGGCCGTTTTGGCGTTTGACGGAATCGCCGCTCCACGACACGTGACGCCGCCGGGAAGGTTCTCGGCCGTGACTTCGATCGGCTCACGGAATCCGTCCCGGCGAAGCACGAGGATTTGCACGTCGCGGCTGTCACCTTTTCGCAGGCCCAATGACCAAGTGGAGACTTCCTTGACGGAACCTTGCTTCGGATATTCGGGAAGCACGACGAGCTGAAAATCCGGTTCCTCGGGTCGAATCGACACTCGATAGACCAACCGCGGATCACCTCGACTCTCGAACGAGCGATCGCGAAGCAGGATGCGATAGGTCCCGGTTTCCTGAGCCTGGAAGCGATAGGTCGGATCGTCGGTGCGAGTGTCGAAAATTGCCGGGGCGACATTGGTGTTGTCGTCGTCCATCGACGTGATCCGAGTTGTCGTTTCGACCCCTTTGGCGTCGTGGCCGACCTGCTCGAGGACGAGGTAGGGATCGGCCATCGA
>CAYWOV010000756.1:0-2820 GCA_964459965.1 uncultured Planctomycetaceae bacterium
AGTGAGAAAGATGGTGAATGGCGGCCACCTCGCGGAGCGATTGGGGAATCGCCTTCAGGCAGCCGTGGTAGCTGAACGTCATGTTCCACACCTGGCCGGTGAAGATCATGATGATGCAGGCCATCTCCAGTCCCAGTTCGTGCCGCGGGAAGAGCGCCACGAGTGCCAACACCAGCCCGGGCAAGAAGCCGAGCACGGGAATCGCCTGGAGCACGTCGAGGATCGGGATCATGATCGCCTCGGCCCGCCGGTTGTGGGCGGCGTACGTGCCGTACGCCAGTGTGAAGGCGAGCGAAAGGAAATAGGCGGCAAACCCGCGGCCGAGAGTTAAGACCGTGTACTTGGGGAGCGACCAGATCGAAAGATCGATCCGTACCTGCTCGTGGTACGGAGTCGTCATCTGGTGTCCGAGCATCAACAGGGCGCCGAAGATCGACAGCACCAGCGCCAAGAGGATGGCGTCGGTCCCCAAGCCGGTCGGCGTGCCGAGTGCTTCTCGAACGTGGCGGGAATAAAGACCGCGGAGCATGCTGTTTTTCCGAACAATTCGTCAGATCGTATCACGGTCCGACGATCGTCGGCTCAACCGCTCCAATAGTCCTGCGATCCGATCGGCAAATATCACCAAGAGCAATGCCGCGACGAAACCGATGAATTCCTGGCCCACGAAGTCAAAGGGACTTCTGGTCCAGACGGTTTGCCCTGATAAATCATCCAGCCGCAAGATCAGTCGTGGAAGCACGGTGATTACCTGATAAAGACCGAGAAGCACAATCCCGATCTGTAGCCCGGATCGATACGACAGGCTCGGGGTTTGATCGGCCGGTTGTTCCGGCACTCGAAGTCCTTTGGCGACGATCCCTGTGAAGAACGCGAGTATGGTCCCGCTCGACAGATTGATTAAGCAAGCAATGGCCAGCTGCGTGCCGTAAGGGGCGGCGACCGCGGAATTGACCATCATAAAGGCCTGAATCAGCCCGCCGATGATTTGATAAATGCCCAGGAGCTTGGCTCCGACCATGAAGAGCTGGTACATGACTGATCCCAATCCGGCTCTCTGGGGTTCAACCGCTCGTCGTCCCAACTTTGCGATATACTTCATCGAGAGGGATCGGTCTACACACTCCCCGTGCGATTCTTGAGGTCCGGCGAAAGACGGAGCCGTCGCCCGGATTCCGATTGTGACGCGGCATGCTCCGGCACTTCCTGATCATCGACGGATACAACCTGCTGCACGCCTGCGGGCTGGCTCGCCGCAAGTATGCGCAGGGCCAGCTGCAACGCTGCCGTTCCCAGCTGATTCGCTATTTGGCCCAGCATCTCACCGAGCCCGAACGCGAGCGGACGACGATTGTCTTCGACGCGGGCGAAGCGCCTCCCGGGTTGCCGCGGCAGGCGACCGCCAACGGCATGGCAGTCTGCTTCGCGTCGCCCGGTAAAGAGGCCGACGACACGATCGAGGAGCTGATCGCCGCCCACTCCGCCCCGCGCCAGATTCGCCTCGTGTCGAGCGATCACCGGTTGCAGAAATCGGCACGTCGCCGGCGCGGGTCCTTCGTCGACAGCGACCTGTTCGTCGCCGAACTCGAGCGGAGGGGTCCGGTCGCCGAAGTGCCGTCCGAGTTGCCAAGTGACGGGCTCGTCCACGGCGAAAAAGCGGCGGCCGAATCCGAAGCCGAAGCCGAGCGGTGGCTGCGAATCTTCGCCGACGCTCCCGAGGCGACCGATCTGCCCGCCGACGGCGATCGCTCGCACAATTCGCTCACCCAGGCCGACGTGGCTGCCATGCAGGCAGAAATCGATCGTGAAGAACGGGCACGAAAAGGCAAAGTCGTCAAGTCCCCCAGTTCGCGTCGCGGTCGGTCTAAATCCTAACCCCTAATCCCTAACCTCTGATCCCTGGTCCTGCCAGAGAATTGACGTTGCCCGACCGGGAGACCAGAATCGGGTGCATCGGCCTCGCGCGCCCAAATCCGGACACCTCACATCCATGATTGCTGCTTCTCGCTTCGCCGCGATCGGCCTCGTTGTGCTTGCGATGTGCGCCGGCTGTGGACGGCAGACGTACCTCGAGCGGCTGGACGAGACCAAGCGATATTTCGCCTATGAAGATCGCCTCAATCAATATTTGACGCGGGTGGCCTGGGCCGGGAAAAATTTCCAGCTCCGTGTTCCCAAGCAGTTCCAGCCGATCACGTCCAAGGCCAAAGAGGGTGAAGCCAGCCAGGAGCGCGATCCGCGGCAGCCGGTGTTTGCCGAAGTCGAACTGCCCGGCCTGCAGGGCGCTTGGCAGGCAAACTTTCCGCTGACGGGAGAGGAGGGAAAGGGGGACGCGTGGCTCTACCTGTGCAGCAATTATGACCTCTTGGCGAAAAAGAGCGACGAAGCCAGGGCGTCGACGTTCAACGGTGAGGTGATGCAGCGAATCGCCACCGCGGTCGGACAACCGGTTCCGCAAATCGGGAAACTGCCCCTTTACGAAGTGCCCCCCAAGACAGAGGAGGCCTTTGTCGACAAGCGGAAGTACCACGTGCTCAGTCCGGGTCTCCCCGCACTCCACAACGATAAGCCCTATCGCGTCCGCATCTTCACTTATAAGAAAGATAATAAGCAAGAAAAGATTTCGGCTCAGATCAGCCTGATTTACGTGCTGCCCGACAATATCGTCCAGGCCTCGGTTCTCGATCGCGCCATCGACATGAGCCTGGAGACGCTGACGGTGACCCGGGACAAACCGCCGGCCGCCGCGGCCAAAGGCGGCAAAGGGGGCAAGGCCGCCAAAGAAAAGTCAGGCGGCGGAGCTTTCTGATTTTGGATTTT
>CAYWOV010000757.1:0-2819 GCA_964459965.1 uncultured Planctomycetaceae bacterium
CGGCCGTCTCATCGCAGCTTGATTCGATCGCCAGCAGCAGACCGTCGGCTTGGTTCGTCACTCGCAACTCGTCTGACCGCCGGCATCGAATGCGTTCTAACCAACGCCGATTTCGTTCACCGGGCGAGGCATCGGGCCGCGCTCGGCCGACTTCTTTGTTGACTGCGGGTTCGCCTTCGCTTTCTCTTGCGGCTTGGCCTTCTGGGAGGCGGTCTCCGATCCGGAAAGCTTGGAGCGAACCGCTTCCAGCGCCTTTTCGAGTTGGCGATCTTTGAATTCGCTCTTCGGAGGCCCGTTCTTGCTCAGAATGTCTCGCTCCGGCCGAAACGTTTCCGAGTATTCGGCGGTCTCTGTCGGAGTAAATTTCACAACGTATCCCGGATCGGGACTCACGCCCCACTCGTCCGATTCCTTTGCCCCGGGGAAGCGGTGGATATTCTTGCCGCTGGGCCGATGGTAGCTGGCGGTCGTCAACTTGAGGGCACTTGCGCCCCCTTCAAGTTCGATCACGTTTTGCACGCTCCCTTTACCCCAACTGCGCTCGCCGACGATCACGGCTCGATGATGATCCTGCAAGCAGGCAGCCACGATCTCGCTCGCCGAAGCACTGAAGTGGTTAATGATCACGGCCATCGGAAAATTGGGGAAGGTGCCTTCTTTTTTCGCTTCCCACGTGCGGGTCGGCGTGTTGCGTCCTTTTGTACTCACGATCGTCCCGCCGTCGACAAACATGTCGGCAATTTCGGTCGCCTGCGAGAAGAGTCCGCCCGGATCGAAGCGCATATCGAGAACGAAACCTTTCATTCCCTGCTCCGTCAGCTCATTGACCGCCTTTTCCAGCTCGATCGCACTGTGCCGGCTGAAATGCGTGAGCCGCACGTAGCCGATTTTGTTCTCTTTATCGAGCATGAAGTCCCAAGACCCGTCCGGCTTGTAGTGGTCGCCGAGCACCGTCGGGACGTGGATCACATCGCGGACCAGGCTAAGCTGTTCGGTCTTCTCGTCCCCGGCATGTCGCACGCCGATTTTCACGGCACCGCCCGGTTTGCCCTTCAGGATATGAATCGCCTGTTCGATCGTAATGCCCTTTGTCGACTTGCCGTTGATGTCCATGATGGTGTCTCCCGCGCGGATGCCGGCACGAAATGCGGGCGTTCCGGGAAGCGGAGACATTACGACCAGGCGATCACTGGGCTCGTCCTTGTGCACCGTAATTCCGATACCGCCGAACTCCTGGTCGACGGCTTCGCTAAAGCGAGCCATCTCGTCTGGGCTGATGTAGCTCGAATACGGATCGAGGCGGGACATCATCCCTTCAATGGCGGCCTGCAGAAGTTCTCGGCGATCCACGTCCTTGACGTAGTTGCGCTCAACCTGGTCAAACGTGTCGACAAACACCTTCATGAGGGCATAGTCATCGTCCTTTTGCGACTTGGGTACCTTTGGCTCCGACTCATCGGCGCGAACGAGGGTCGCGGCCATAAAGACGAGGAGCAGGCATAGAAACGTGTGGAACGCGAGGACAGGCTTCTTCATATCCATCCGAATTTCCTCTGCGGACGACAACCCTTCATTTTTTGGGCGACACAGGCAAGTTTAGGTGACATCTGGAGTTTCGGCAAGATTGGGTCTTTTGGCCGAATGATGGTTTCTAAGGAATCGGGCCGAGTTTACTTAGTTGACGGCCTCCTGGAGGCATGTTGCAATTCGAATAGGCAGGGGGGCCTTTTGGCATGACAGGTGGTCTCGAACTCGTTTGCGGCATCGCCGGCAGCGGCAAGACGGCACGCCTTCTAGATCTTTTCCGACACGAGCAAGCGCGGCTGCTGAATGCCTGCTCGCCCGGCCAGGCTCTCTGGATCACGCCGACCAACCGCTCACGGCGGGAGATTTTACGGCGGCTGTTGGATGCCTCGCTGCGGGTCTGCCTGGCTCCCAACGTGCTCACCTTCGATTCCTTTGCCGAACGGCTGCTCCACACATCCGGCAGCCAAATCGTGCCCCTGTCGCCTGTCGCCCAGCGGATGATTGTCCGGTCGATCATCGACGATGCGCACGCGACCGGCGCGCTCTCGCACTTTGCGCCCATTGCCGAGACGTCTGGATTTCTCGATCTGTTGCTCGGTTTTGTTGCCGAGCTCAAGCGGGACGAAACCTGGCCCGAGCAATTTGAAAAGGAATGCCGACGGCGCGGCTGGCAACCCCGGGACGCCGAACTCGCGCTACTCTACGGGCGCTATCAGACCCGGCTCAATGAATTGTCGCTGTACGATGCGGAAGGAAAGTTCTGGTCGGCGCGATCGGCACTCGCCGAAGGCCGTCGCGGTGCTTTCGACCGGCTTTCGCTGGTCATCGTCGATGGATTTGCCGACTTCACTCAGCCGCAGTACGAGATTCTCGAACATCTGGCAGCATTCGCCGACCGCGCGATCGTTTCGTTGCCGCTCGACAATCCGCGATCTCGCACGGATTTGTTTGCCAAGTCCGCGGCGGCGCTGGAAGAGATCAGTCGCAGCGGCCGGGCCACGGTGACCCGGCTTGAATTCACCCCGAACGGGACTGAGGATGCTGAGACTAGTTTCAGGCATATCGCCAGGCATTTGTTCGACAATCCTCGCAACGCGCCCACGCTCGCGAACGCGGCCGGCTTGGAAATTGTCGAGGCAGCCGGGCCGGCCGGCGAAGCCCGAGCCGTCGCCGAGCGCATCAAGGCGCTGTTGTTGGATGGAGTCGCGGCCGACGAGATCGTCGTTGCCATGCGAGGTGCCGACGAGGAATCAGACATTTTAAGAGGCACGCTCTCAGATTCGGGAATTCCG
>CAYWOV010000758.1:0-2806 GCA_964459965.1 uncultured Planctomycetaceae bacterium
TTCCCACGGCCGTCGACAACATCCGCATTTCGCAGGGGCTGGAAAAGATCGCCTCAGTGCTCGACCGGGGCACGCTGATCCGCACGCACGTCGCCGGCGACATGGGGAAGATTCTGCACTCGCGGCACCAATACCATTGGCACACGGGCTACGAGCCGCCGCAGACGGTGGCCGCTCCGCACTTGGGGGCCTGGATCGCTCACGCCAAAGGGCCACGCAACCCCGCCCTCCCCGCTTTTATCGACGTCGGCCAGCGGTACGACGGCAACGGCGAGGCGGAGGAACTCAAGGCGTTTCAAACGGGCGGCGCGTTGGGCAGCCAATACGGGCCGTTCCGCGTACCCGATCCGCAACAGGCCGTGCTCAGCGTGCGTCCGCCGGCCGGCATGAGCGAAAAGCGCTTCCGCCGCCGCTTCGAGACGTACAAAAAGCTCCTGGCCGAAAGTCCCGTCGCCCGGCACGGCAGCGACTATCAGCGCGAGTCGCTGGTGGAATCGCTCGAAAACGCCCACCGCCTGATGAACGCGCCGGCCGCCAAGGCCTTCGACCTCTCGCTCGAACCGCGGAAGAATTACGACGTCTACAATAACGGCCGTTTCGGCCTGGGCTGCCTGCTGGCCCGGCGGCTCGTCGAGGCCGGGGCCCGCTTCATCGAGGTCTCGACCGAGTACGTGCCGTTCTTCGGTTGGGACACGCACGACAACGGACACACGCGGATGGTGACGCTCAAGCAGATGATCGACGCACCGATCAGCCAATTGATTCTCGACCTGGAAGAGCGCGGCCTGCTCGACCGCACGCTGGTCGTGCTCGCCAGCGAATTCAGCCGCGATGTGATGGTCGAGGGCAAGCCGGACAAACCGGTCCCCGACCAGGTCGCCCAACCCGACAAGATGACCGAACTCAAGCACTACGGCATGCACCGCCACTTCACCGGCGCCGGTTCGGTGCTGCTCTTCGGCGGTGGAGCGAAGCGAGGCTTCCTCTTCGGCAAGACGGCCGACGAACGGCCCTGCACATCGATCACCCGCAAAGTGACGGTGAGCGACCTGCACGCGACGATCTACCGCACGCTGGGCATTTCCCCCCGCTACGGCATCGAAGTCGAACAGCGGCCGTTCTATGTCACAAAGGACGCCCTGGGACAGCCCGTGATGGACGTGCTCAAGGGTTGATCGCCGCTGATCGTCGGCTCTCTATGGGTGGCATGGCTCTCAAAAACAAGTTGAGCGAGTTGAGCCAGTTGAATACCTTCGCGGTCTGAGTCCGAAGGTGCTCAACTGGCTCAACTCGCTCATTATTATTCTCTACGCGCGAGGGCGGGCCCTCCAGAGGTGATTGACACCACGAGGCTGTACCGCTTGGTTGCGTCTTCGCGGTAGGATGCAGGACCGTCGATCCCATCGCGACGAGCATTTCGTGGGCGAACCAGCTGTTTGCTCATGATTGTTTCAATCTGGGTAAACTGGGCAATCAATCCACTTGCCCTGGAAGTCAGCGTGGTCAAAAGCATTCCCACACCGCCCGATTTGGCAGGGCCCGTCTACTACCGGCGGGCCGCGTTGGGGTATCCCCACATTCAGGCTCCCGACCGCACAAGCGGCAGCTATGCGCTGGGCTGCCTGCACGCCATCGATCGGCCCGTGCAGGTGCACTTGTCGCTGTTGGCGGCCGAAGGGCGGCTGCTGGAATTTCTGGGCGATGAGCCGGTGGCGCGGGCGATCGACCGCTCGATTCGCTTTTTCGATTTCCGCCGAGACGCCCAGGAGCAGGCGGCCGCGCTCCAACCCGACGCGCTGGCCCTCATCGACGCCTACTGCCGCGGCTTTAACGACACGCTGGCCCGCCGCGGCAGGCCCGTGCTGTTGCGACTGTTGGGCGTCCCGGCGACGCGGTTGAGCCCGGTGACGACCATTCTCTTGTTTCGCCTCTTGGCCTATTTCGGGCTGACCTCGCTGCAACACACGGCCGAGTCGGTCGTGACCGAACTTGTCGCCCGCGGAGCGCCGCGACCACTGTTTGATTTCCTCTTGGGAGACGCGGCGGCCGGGCTCGATCTGGATTCGCTCAAAGGCCTCGAGTTCCCGCCCGAGCTGTCGTTCCTCCGCCTGCCCCACGCGGCGGGCTCGAATGCGTTTGCCGTCGCCGGAAATAAATCGGCGACCGGCGGCGCGCTGCTCATGGGCGAATTCCACATGCAGAGCGGCCGGTTTCCGCCCGTGTTGTACGCGGCCCACATCGAATATCCCAATGGCGAGTACCAACAAGGCGTCGGCATCCCGGGCCTGTGCTTCCTCGCCGCGTGCCGTACGTCGCGAGTGGCCTGGTCTTATACATACGGCCATGCCGACAACATCGACGTCCTCGTCGAAGAGTGCCGGGAGGGCAAATACCGGGCAGGCGAGGAGTGGAAGCCGCTGACCCGGCGTACCGAACGCATCCCGGTTCGCGGCCGCGCGGCCGAAGAGTGGATCTATTTCGAGAATGAGTATGGCACCACCACATTCGGCGGTGGCGGAGTCCGCGATGGTCGCTTCCCCTTCATCCGCTGGGCCGGGCTGCGCGAGTCGGCCTCGGACCTGAACGGCGTGCTCGGCGGTCCGCTTCCGTCATCGGCCGAGGAACTTGCCGAACGGCACCGTTCGGTCAAAACGCTGTCTCTCGGTGCCGTCATCGCCGATGCCGCGGGTCAGATCGCCTATGTGCAAACGGGGCGGATCGACGAGCGTCCGGCGGGTTGGTCCGGCGCCCATCCGCGATCGGGGTCGGACCTCTCCTCGCGGCAGCCCAGCGCGCTGGCGGAGGA
>CAYWOV010000759.1:0-2806 GCA_964459965.1 uncultured Planctomycetaceae bacterium
CCGCGTGACCCCGAAAGGACTCAAGGCGCTTGCCGCTGCGCTGAGCGAGCCCCATTGGGCGACCGGTCGTCCACCCTCGCCTTTTGTCACCTGGGTTGCCCTTTCGATCCACGCGCCACCGCCCATGGTCGAGCGGATGATCGATGCTCGTGTGGCGTTCCTCCAAGAGCAATTGGCCAAGGAACGAGAGACCTTGCCGCACGTTCGCAGCGATCCAGGTGATCGATCCCGGGTTGGCGAGCAGTTGGTCACGCTTTGCATTCGCCAATTCGAAGTGGAATTGGAGTGGCTGCAGTCGCTCCGCGTGGCGGTTGCGTCCGGCAATAATCCACGACGGGACGGAGCACAGCTTCCCAATCCGGACGAAAGACGAGGCCATCCTTGATGATCGCCGCGCCTTGGCCCGGTCCATCGAAGACGAGACACGTTTAGCCCCTGGCGACGGCCGCCGCTCCGCTGAAGAAATAACTCTCCGCTGCCGTCCTGTCGTAGCCGCCCGAAATGATCAAAGTTGGCCGCGGTTCCTCGTCGTCTGCCGCGCGGAAGAGGTAACCGTGGAGCGCGGCACCGGGGTACGGAATTGCGACGCACTGGGCGCTCGGCCGCATGAGGCCGATCGCGGACTGAAATGCGGCCCGCTGCCGCCGGTAGGCGTCGACGACGCGAGGATGAACCGGCGTGCCGATCAGAAATGTGTAGGAGGCCCGGAAGTAATCCGACGCCCTCAAATTCGCGGCCCGCGCGCTCGTGCGATGACCCTCCGCGAGACTCTTTTCGGCGTCGACTAAAACCGCGGCACCCAGTTCCGACCATGCGTCAAACCAGCTTTCGGCATCGGGCTCGCGAATGCGGCTCGCAGCGGCAAAGCATTCGCCCAGATCGGCGCCGCCGTGCTCGCGTGCCCGGCGGTTCGCAGCCATTGGGCATCGAACAGCAAATCTTTGAAGACGAATGCCACAGCCGCTCACAAGCGAAAACCGTCTCGACTGCTGGAAACCGATGCATTCCGGCCACGTCACTCGCCAGCAGGCCGAACCAATTCGAGCCGCACTCCGGCAGGATCGTGGACGAATAGAGATCGCGATGCCGCGACGTCTCCTGGTCCAGTCTCAAACCTCACGCCTTTGTTTTCAAGTCGCCTTGCAGCGTGGTCTAAGTCGGTAAAGGGCCAGCTCAAATGGTCGATCGCCCGGCCCTTGGTTGGAGCGCGGCGCCGTTCGACCTGTTTCACCAAGATCCACTCGTCGCCGTAACGGATGCCTGCGATCAAACCGGCAAATCGGGCGACCTTTCCACCGAAGGTCTCCGTGTACCATTTGAGCGTTGCTTTCGGGTCCGTCGTGGCCAGGTGGATGTGGTGAAAGCCGCGGATCTCGGGATCCTCCACAACTTCGATCAGCGTCGCCCACGGATCGTGGATGAACGCGTAGCGGACGGGCCCGTCCTTCTCGATTCCCGAAACGACCCGCACCCCAGATTTTGCAAATCGCTGCATTGCTGCATCGAGGTTTTCGTAAGAAAAACCGAGGTGATCAATACCGCTCGTGGTGCTTTCGCCTATGGTCCCCTGGACTTTTGAGAATGACAGCCTCATCTTGCCGAACGAGACCGCCGGTGCCGAATCGACCTTCGTCAGGTGGCCGCCGAGATTGTTCGCGTACCAATGAGCGGCGGCCGGCGGGTCGCCAACGTTGATTTGCACGCGATCGAAGCCGGCCGCATGAACGGCCGTCGGCACGCCGAGGAAGAGGATCAGCAGGCCCATTTGTTGCATTGCATTTACTCAAAGTCGTCGTAACACTGATCGCCGCTCAAAATCGTCGCCGTTGCGATGGGCGCGGTCATCGCAATTGAAGGGCCGTCAATCCGACGCTGATTGTCTCGCCCTTTTTCAATGTCGTTTGGATCTTCAGCTCTGTGTGAAACACGCCTTCAGGAATTTCCTTGCTCACGGTCACGTTGAACGCGTAGCCACTTTTCAGTTGAGCCTGGCGCAGTTCGTCTGAATTGAGCGGCCGATAATCAACCTTCACGAGACGACTTTCGGTCTCGACGGAGACGATGCGAAAGCTCTCCTCGCGCTCCGATCCGATCTTGCCGGTGACTTTGCCGTCCTGATCGCCGGTGATCCGAACTCTCCATTCGTCGCGGGGCTCGACCCGGAAGTCGGCGAGCACTCGACCGACGAGCTCGAATTGGATCTCGGGCATCTTGGGGTCGTTTGTCCAAACCGTCGCCCGCTTCGCGAACGACGGACTCGAATCAAGGGACCGGAGGCTCAATTCGACTTCCGAGGAGCCGCCGGGCGGTATTTCTCGATGCCAAGGCGGGCGGCCTTGCGTTCCTAATTCCGAAACCAGGACCACCGGTCCTGCACCCTTGTTTTCGATCCGAAATGTGTGCTTGCGTTCCTCGCCGACGTCCAAGCTCCCGAGATTGAACGATGGTTCGGCGACCACGGCCTTTGGAAAAGGGGGCTTGTCCGCCACCTTGGGACGCTCGAATCTCGGCTCGTCCGCGGGTGGTTTTTGAGCGTTCTGCCTCTCTTTCAGCTGCAATTCCTTCTTCCTGCGGCTTGCGACAGGCTCGCTGACCACCACGCGAGTTTCGAGCGGATCAGGATATTTCTCTGCCCACGGGGAGTATCGTCCGAACCAGACGACCGCCCCAAGAATCACGATTCCGACAAACACTCCGAATATCCACCCGAGCGCTCGCACGGCACTGAACTCCCGCCAAATTTCAAAGGCCGGGCTAAATGGGACCGACAGCACGGCCACAGAATGATAATTGCCCGATAGACGCG
>CAYWOV010000760.1:0-2805 GCA_964459965.1 uncultured Planctomycetaceae bacterium
CAAAGTGGGTCCGCGTCCCGTTCCCGACCAGGTTCCGTTCTCATAAGTTTCCATTGTCGCGCCGCGGAACAGCGGCTCGGCATACCCGATCTTCTCGCAATATCGAGGCAAGTCGATGGGAAGACCGTCGGTGCCGAACAGGCTGACTTGCAAGACCCGTTTGGGATTCTCCAACAGGGGCACCATGTCGCCGAGCCGGACTTCCGTTGTAAAGCCGGTGATGGCGGCCGTCCGAAATTGTTTGGTATCGTTCGGCCCCCACTCGGTCCGCCCAGCCCAAAGCCGCGGAATAAACAGGAAAAAACCGGCACCAATCACGAGGGCGCCCGCCGAGACCGCCAACATCGTCAACGCGAACCGCGCTCCGAGCCACCGTTCGTCGGGGTCAAGTTGCATCGTGCCGCGGGTCGTGCTCCGCTGCATCAGGAAGGCCCGCGCCTGGTTCACGCCGGACCGCCGTCCCCCTCGCAGCCATTCGCTCGATCGGGTGACGAGCCCCGTATACCCGGGGCCCTCCATCCCTTCGCCCGACTGGCCGTATTGCAGATGGGCCTGATACAGCGAAAAGACGGACAGGGTCCAGATGGACGCGAACATGAATCCCAGCAGCATTCCGCCATACGAACTCGAGATCGTCAAAATTGAGCCGATCGACACCTGCAGGACCGACAATGCGCACATCCACCAATATTGCGGCAGGCGCTTTTCCTGAAACAAAACGATCCAGGTGAGATAAACGACAAGATGCGCGCCTGCGAGCAGCCGGAGTTCGATTGTGGTGTTGAACATTTGAGAGCCGGCGTACACAAACGCCGCCACGCCCAGTACGTTGGCCCAGGTAACCGGGATGTGAAATGTCCGCGTTCGGTCGGTCAGGATGTACGCTACGATCGCGAGCGCGGGGGTGAGAATCTCGGGAAAGGGGCTCCCCTCCGCAAACGCCAGCATCAAACCGGCGATCGCGGTCAGGCAATAGATACTCACGAAGAAAACCGTCGCAACACGAGGCAAGTCGGCGTCTCCTAGACGTACTCGAAGATCGAGCGGAGTCGGTCGTAATCGGCTTCGATCACTTCAACATTTCGGAACGAGTCCGCTGTAGCCGCTTGAGCCACAGCGTTGTGCAATTCCGATTGTCCATTTGACGACTCCATTCGTGTCGTGACCAACACGGTGCGGATTCCGTGGAGCCGTTTGGCCGCCGCCTGCTCGAGCATTTTTCCGACGTCCGAGCTGGGACTTCCCTCAGCGAGCGCGAACTTGTCCATGAGCGGGCCGGCGTTGGCCATCCGAGATTCTCCGTCCCACTGGACCAATTGCCGACCAGCAATCGCCACATGGAGCTTCGAGTCGCGGCTTTGCTTCATATGGGCGACGCACATCGTCGCGGCAACGCTGGCCGCCAGTTCCAACCGTTCCCGCTCGAGGGTGGTCGGCCGGGGCGGAAGCCACAGGTCGGCCAAGACCATCAGGTTCAAGTCGCGGCTCTGGTGATACTCTCGAACCATGAGCGAGTTGTGTCTCGCCGACGTGCGCCAATGAATGGCCCTTGGATTGTCGCCCCAACGAAATTCCCGGATTCGATGGAACTCGTCGTCGAAAGCTCCCTGACGCAGCTCGCGGCGTTCGACCAAATCGGTCGCGAGAAAGTGTTCGCGCATCCACCGGGCGGAGAGACGCCCCAGCCGGGGATAGACCAGAATCTCACCCGACAGCGGCAGGACCAACCCACGTTCGACGATTCCTAAGGGGAAGCGAGCCGTGAGTTGCGCCGGACCAAATCGATAGCGACCCCGCCGCGTGAGTCGCGCATGATAATGCCCCGATCGTCGTCCGCCCGCAGGCACGCGTGCGAAGAGCACGCTCGGATCGAGGCGCTCCTCGCCATTTTGGATCGTATCATGGGCCGACATTAGCCAGCAGTTCATCATCCGTTTGCGGTTGATGAGCACCAACTCGACCGTGATCGGCTCGCCCGCCATCACTCGTTCCGCCGCGACCCGTTCCACGGCGGTCCGCTTCAACATCGAATAGGTAATCCAGCCGTTGACGACGAATGGACCGGCCATCAGTGAGAAAACGAGCATCAACATGTTCGACCGACCCAAAAGCGAGCCGGAGAAGATGACAATCATGATTACGAGATAAAACTGGCCCGGTCGAGGAAGGGAGACGCGATGCCGTCCCAAACCGAACCGTCGGCGCGTGGTGCGAATCGGCAGATCGCTGAAAGAGCGAACGGCGCCCCAAAGCAAGAGAGCGATGGCCCCTCCCCAAAGGAGCGCCTGCCAGGTCTGAGACAAATCGTCGAACAGGAAATCGAATTTCCAGAAGACGAACAGGCCGCCGGCCCCTAGCAAAATCGCCAACATGGCGGGAAGTGAAACGGACCGGCCGGTCGATTCGTTCGGATCGGAGAGACTCATGGAGTTTCGATTGGCACGATAGAAGCGAAGTCCGGCACACCGCTGCGCGAAGCGACACTGTCAGTCTATCAAAACGCCCGCGGCGCACCACAATGAACGAACCGGGTCGAAAGTCCGAGACGACCGACCCGTCGGCGTTAGGCGAGCATCTCAGCGATGACTTCGGCGTCGTCCGGGACAAGACCGATCGGACGGTTCGTCCGGTCGGACAACAGCGTATGCGGCTCGACACCAAGCAGGTGATACATCGTCGCCAGGAGATCTTTGGGCGACACGGGGCGGTCCTTCACGGTCCCCGCATAGCGATCGGTCGCCCCCACGACGCGGCCGCGCGCAATGCCTCCGCCGAAAAAAATCGCCGAATAGGCCTGCGACCAAT
>CAYWOV010000761.1:0-2801 GCA_964459965.1 uncultured Planctomycetaceae bacterium
ATTGCGAGAGCACAACGGTCCAGGGAGCATTGCGGAATTGGAACGACATGACTTTTGTGATGTCGAGCGAATTGCCTCCGTTGGCAGTCGTGGCTTCCGCCACCGGGGAATTCGCACGGACGGGCGCGCCCATGCTGGTGACCAATGCCGAAAAACAGAGCACCGTCCCTGACGTCGCGGCCAAGCGCCACTTCGTTGAACTCCGTGTCGCTAGCGGCTGTTCGCGTCGAATCAACATTTCAATTCTCCTTTCGAATTGAGTGGAAGAATCCAGAATTCCGGCGGCTCCGGCCGGGCGCAGCGCTCGGCCGCTGCACAAGCGGGCGAAGGCGACAAGCTGGCGCGCATAGTCGTCATGCGACGACTGGACCGCTGCCCATTCGTCCGCCACAAGTTCGGACGAGATGCGCACGCGCGACCTCAGCCACCAGAAACACGGATGGAAGTACAAGGCCACAAAAGGCACGTTCAACAAAAGGTTGCTCCAGGCGTCGCGCTGGTGAATGTGGGCCAGCTCGTGTCGCGAAACGTGCTGCAATTGCTCGGCACTCTCCGGACGGCACACGGCCGAGGGCAAGACAATCGTGGGTCGCCACACGCCGAACGACATGGCCCGTGGATAACGCGGCGAAACCAACAACCGCGTGCGCGCCAGTCGACCAGGCGCGGCAAGACGCTCGAACGTACGTCGGAGCCAATCCTCCGGCGGTTGGGCCGTTCGCACCAAGCGGTAGAGCAGCCACGTCCCCAGACCGAGCCAGGCAAGACAAAGGCCAGAGCCGCCAAAATAGATCGCTGCCAAGACGCGAATTGTGGGCCGTGTGGCCAGCGCAGCGATCCGCTCACTCATCGGTTTCACGCGTGACTCTTCGATCGGAGCAGCATCCGGGGTGATTGGCGTGACCGTGGCAAGATCAGCGACGACAATCGGCCGCGAAGCTGCGGCAGTCGCAACATTCGCGCGGAGAGGTTGCTTCGCCGGCGGAACGTCGGTCGCTGCCGGATCGATCGGCAACGTGAGTCCGACCGCGGACGAGTCGATCACCGGGACTTCGGCCGGATATTGCAGAGGTTGGGCACGACCGTCCTGGGATCGTTCGCTGGGTCGCGGCGACCGTGGCGTTTCGGGAATTGCGACCACGTTTGCCGCGAGGGTGTCCGTCTGCGACTTCCAAAAGGAGTCCAGCCCCTCGATTGCGAGTGGACGCGGCAAGGGGGCAAATGCCAATCCCAGCCAGATCAGCACAGACGCGACCGTCAGCTCGCCGAGTCGCTGACGTTGAATCGGCGAACGGTGGCGCCAGATGGCCGCACAACCGAGCAGCAAAAGAACCGTCGTTCCCGCGAGCAAGGAAAGACCGGAATCCGTGAGCGCATCGAGGAATGAGAGAAAGTGGTTTGAGATCATGTGCGGCGCCTTTCGCGGCCTTCGGTGCGATTACGCTCCGATTTTCTCGCTTCCGCCAGAAGTTCTTCGAGCCGCTCGAGTTCGGTTTCGGTCGGCGTGCGGTGCGAGAATACCGTCTCCACGAGCTGGTCGATTGCCCCGTCGAACACATGCTGCAGAAAGTGCTTGGTCAGCCGCCTTTTGGTCTGCTCACGCGGCGCCACCGGCTTGTACAAAAACGTGCGCCCGCGAACTCGGTGATGGACGAGCCCCTTCTCTTCCATGGTTCGCAGAAAGGCCTGCACGGTGTTCTGCACAATCGGGGCGGTTTCGCGGATCTGTTCGTACACATCGCGGACAGACGCTTCGCCGCGTTCCCAGAGAATCTTGAGAATTTCAAGTTCCCGTTCCGTGGGAGCTGGTAAGGCCGACATGGGATTCACTCCGTCTCTTGGTTCACTACGCTTAGTTAACTAAGCTTAAAGATCACGCGGCGAGCTGTCAATGCGATCGTTGACAAAAATAGCACCGAGTTCGCAGCGGCACCAAAACCGACGTGCGGCGCCTCACCGCACCGGATCGAAATCGACTCCGAGGCTCGTATAGAGCTTGCCCACCGGAGCCAATTCCGTTTGCGCTCGCGCGCTCGGCTCAACAAAGCGGACTCGGCGAGGGGCGACGAGCGCGACAAGCTGGGCGACGTCGAAGTGCTCCAACAGTCCGAAGCAGAACAATTCGGGCGCGTTTTCCGCAGTCAAGTTCTGTTCGATGATTTCTTTCAGGCTGCCGAAGGATCGATGCAGCTCAAGTTCACCGATCGCCTCGGTCTCAAGTCCCGCGGCGACCGTGGCGATCAAACTGCTTCGCGGCCCAAGAGCGACGATGCGGACAGCCCGTCCATCCTTTTTCCGGGCCCAGCGAGCGGCGGATCCCAGCTGCTCGGCCTGAATGCCGAGCGGCCGCTCTCCGACGGTGGCCAGTGCGAGCATGAAATCAGCCGAGATGTATTCGATCCGCTTTGGGATGTGCAATTCCCCGAAGAAACACAGATCGACTGCCAGCACGCGCTGCCCCTCTTGGAGTTGTCTCAGGATCTCCTCGGCGGCCGTCGCGCGCCCTTCATCGGCAATGACAACAACGTCTCCTCGCGGATTCGCCGGTGCAAACTCCACGGCGGGAAGCGTCCAGGCCCCGCCAACTCGCAGCCAATAATCAGTTTGTGTGAAGGCGTCGACCTTTCGCTTGCCAATTGTGACGGCCGCGACGTCCATCGACCGAGCCCGGACAACCTTACGCAGGACCGAACGCCGCTCTTCCTGCCAGGGTGAAATCTCCTCACGAGACGATGGGAGCCGAGCATCGCGAGGAAGCGGCGTCATCAGGCGGCGGGCCAGACTATTGAAATCGCCATTCT
>CAYWOV010000762.1:0-2795 GCA_964459965.1 uncultured Planctomycetaceae bacterium
AACCAGGTGGAGTTTGCGAAGTCCATGGAGACGACTCCTTGTTCTGAAGGGCGCGCATCGATTGCGCGATTTCGATTTGATTTAAAACGCAGGAGCCGGGCACTTGGATCAAGGTCGCTGCAACGCGAGCGGCGGTCTGCTCTTGCGCCGGCACGATCGGACCGCGCGCGGCAAACGCCTCAGGCGACGCCGGCTCCCATTCCCATCCGTCGCCACAGCCGTTCGAGCACTTCGACCGACTCGCGGGACGGATTCCGCCGCGCGTAGGCGACGCGCACGTAGAGTTCGGCAGTCGAGGTCACGTCCTTCGCCAGCGTCGGATCGCGTCGACCGAGTTCCTGGGCGAACTCGAGCGGCGTTTGATCGGCTCGCCGCGCGAAGACTTGCTCGCGCGACCAGGCTTCCAACGCCTCGAAGGTGTAGCGGACCAATTGAGCAGGCGACATCCGCCCGGCCGCACCGCTGAAAAACGGATTTTCATATGGCGAAAAACGCACCTCGGCGGCAGGCGTGGCGATTGCCGCCTCAGCCGCCGCTCTTTCGCGTTCCGGACCCAATCCGATCAGCTTCAGCAACTCGGCCCAAAGTTGGGCCAGGAAATCGCGGATCCGCGACCAGTTGCGGCTCACCATGATGAAGGCCGCGACGGCCAGCGCTCCGTAGACGAGCCACTTGAATAACGAGGCCGCGAATTGCACGAGGCTGTTGATTGCCGAGCTCGATGATGCGGGCGGGGGCGGAGACGAACGCTTCTCTTGCCGTTCGGGGTCTTTCTGCCGCTCACCAGCGGCCTGTCGTTTGTCGGCCGGTTGATTCTTGTCGGCATTGTCGTCTTGCTGTTTGTCGCCTCGTTCTTTTTTGCCTCCGCCGTCCTGCCCTTGCTGCTTCTCTTCCGCCTTCCCGCCGTTCTTTTTTTCGCCTCGGCCGCCATCCTTGCTCTCGCCTTTTTGATCGCCGCCGTTTTGTTCGTTGCGCGGCCCGTCACCCTGTTTCCGCTGCGCTTGAGCGTTTCGATCTCGGGGCGCGTCGTTGCCGCCTTTTCGTTCGTTCGGATCCTGCTGGCCGATTCGTCGGCCTTCGCCTTTGGCGCGGTCTCCGCGGACCACGGCAAATCGCGAGGCCTCGCGGAGCTTGGTGTCGACTTTATCGATCAGCGCGTTGACGCTGTATTCTCCTTGCGGCTGCGGCAGAAAAAGCGCCAGGCACAACAGGGCAATCGCGACCGCCGTTCCGGTTGCGAGCCATGATCTGGTCATGGCGGCCGGCATCTGCAGCTTCCGCTGCCGCAGGTAGCGACGCAGTCCGAGAAAGCTCGTCGTCAGCAGCAGGCCGAGCGCGGAGGCGACGTAGAGCGCGAGCAGGCTGAACCCGTAGGCACGGGCCTCCGTGTCGCCCGCAGGAATGAACAACTGGCCGATGCCGAAAATGGGCAACGCCGCCAGCGAAAAGTACACGAGCCATTTTCCCGGAGCGTGGACCGGCCGATTGCTCGCCGCGGGTTCGGCCTCGCTTCGTGCATCAGCCGGCTCGTGTTCCGCGGCGTTTGCTTGGGCGTTTGAGGGGGATTCGTCGCGGAAGCCGGCGGCTTGCAGCAGGCCTTCACCGGAAGCGTCTTCGTTGTCATCGATGAGCGTGCAGTCAAAGGTGAGCTTCCACGTGCCCCACCAGCAAACGGCCAAGAGCAGCCACGCCAGGAGAAACTGATCCACCAGGCGCAGCGAAACCAGGCCCACGGCCGCCGTCAGGGCGACTCCAAACATCGTGGCGTGCTCTTTGCCTTGCTCGATGGCGATCCGCGCCACGAGAACGGCGGCCGACACGAACCAGAACAGGATCCACTTCAGCCGCATCTCGTACTGGCCGTGATACGTCAATTGCAGCAGGAAAAAGTTCAGGCTGCCGACCAGCGTCATGATCAAGAGCGGGCTGATGGCGATCACGACGTAGTCGGCCAGCGTTTTGTTTCGTTTCGATTTCGCCATCACTGAAATCCGGTCGTACCGTCAACGGGCGGCCTGAGCCGCGCAGACACTGGCAATCGCCGCCTCGCTGTCCACTCGCCGCACGTCGATTCCCTCAGCGATCAGCCGTCCCATACTGGCGGGGGCCTCATCGTCGTCATCGTATGTCACCAGAATCACAGTCACCGCGTAACCCCGCCGTTTCAAGCTCCCCAAGGCAATCGACGCTTCCACTGGGACAGAAGGCAGGATCGCGACGACAGTCGCATCGCGGGGCAAGCGGCTGGTCGCTTCGATAATCAGTTGCGGAAACGTCAGCCCTTCGGTGAGTTCCAGCCGCGCCAGGGCCTCCAGAATTCGCACGAGTTGCTCAGGACCGCGGCGGGTTTCGACGACCACCGGCCGTAGCCGATCGCTGCGGTCCCGCATCTTGGCCGTGTCGAGCGCCAGCGACCGCGTGCGGAACTCGTGCCGGAACCCTTCCTGCTGAATGCGATCGGCCGCGTCGCGACCATTGGTGACGAGGCCGATCTGTTGGCCCATTTGATAAACCGCGTTTGCCAGCGAGGCCGCCGTGGTGATCGCCAGCTCCGACCGGTGCGGCTCGCGGCGAGCCGTGTAGACCTCTTTGTGGAAATCGAGCAGCAGCGTGGAACCGGCGATGCACGAGGGCTCGTACATCTTGGAGTGCATCGCGCCCGTTCGCGCCGTGGCCCGCCAGTGAATGCGGTTGAGCGGATCGCCCTGTTGATATTCGCGAACGCCGCTGATTCGCGTCGGATCCTCGAACAGCCGGTGCGTGAGCCGCACCTCGCCGATCGGTCGCCGCGAAGC
>CAYWOV010000763.1:0-2793 GCA_964459965.1 uncultured Planctomycetaceae bacterium
CGGGCAAGTTCGTCCACCCGCACGATGCGTGCTTCGACAAGGACGGCAACATCTTCGTCGTCGAATGGGTGCCGACCGGCCGCGTTTCACTGCTGCGGAAGGTTGGCTAGTGCTGGTCGCTCATCGCGCTCTTCTTCATAAGTAACCACACCGTGCGCGGTCGGGGACGCACCACGACTCAGCGCGGATCGCACCCGGAAGGCGGGGCGGGTCACAAGGTCCGGGCGATACGATACGGTTTGGATGAAAACAGATTAGACGAAACGGTTTAGACAATACGCATTAGATGATACGGCTCAGAAAATACCGGAAGGATTGATGACAGGCGGTCGCGTCCGTGCGGAAATTGGCGGTCCGTCTTCTGTCGGCGAGGCGGAGACGTCGCGTTGCTGCAGTCGCGGCGGCCCTCGCACAACTTCATTTTATCGAGGTCGGTTCAAATCCCAAATATCAATCCGGCAAAATTCTGCCAAAAATACTTTTTTGGGGTGGTGCGCCTTTTTTGAGCGCCCCAAAAAAGCCAAAAAAGTGGTCAAGACATGTCCACTGAAGACTGACTTGCCAGGCGTCCGGGTCAGTTCTTGTCAGGCAAGCAGAGGCACGAACCGGTTAGCTTCATGTCGGCGTGCTGCCAGGCCTTCGTCAGGCGGGCGGCGACTGCGGCGGCTTCCGTGGTTTTCTTTTGCATCCGCAACGCGCGCGACAGACCAAACAGCGACCAGCCATTTTCCGGGCGACGGGCTAAGTCTTCTCGATAGACGGTCTCGGCCTGTGCAAAACGGCGGGCGTCCATCAGCGTGGCGCCGAGCGCGTGTCGGGCCGGCAGGATCCATTCGGGCGGCTCGACGTATTGCAGGCTGTCCTCGCGGTTGGCCGCTTCTTGCAGTCGCTCGATGGCCGGGTCGACTTTTCCTTCGCGATAGAGAATTTCGCCGGCCAGCAGACTCTCGCCGACAGCGAGGACGGCCGAGGCCGGGTTCTTGCGAAAGACGGCTCCCTCGGGAATTGCCTGACAGGCGATCGCAAAGGCGGTTTGCTCCCGTTTTGCCGAAATAATGTCTTTCTTGGCGGCAAAAGCGGTGCCGCGGGCGAAATGCCAAAACGCTGTTGCGATGGGATAGACGGCATCAGGCGGAGGCTCGGCCAGCATGGCGTCCCAACGGCCGAACCGCAGGTGCAACTCGTAGGGCATCGCGAAAAACGCATCGAGCTTCGCGGCATGCTCGGAAATGAAGTCCGGGGGCAAATCGGCAATCAGCTCTTGAATCGCCTGCGTCGCCTTTTGGCTCTCTCCTTGCATGGCGGCCGCGTAGGCCAGCATGTGGTTATTGTGGGCCATCAGAATGCGATAATAGACGCCCGGACTCTGTGCCAGCCCCCGGTAGACTTTGTCCGCGGCGATTGCCTTTTCACTGGCGACGACTGCCTCCTGCCAGCGACCGCGGCGGATGTCGATATGGGTCGGCATGTGCGTCAGATGGCCCAAGCCGGGTGCCATGGTCCGCAGCAAATCGGCCGCCGCGTCTCCCATTTCGGGATGGGGAGATGCCTCAACGACGTGAACCAACCGGTGCAGCGCGTACGGGTGCCGCGGATGCTTCGTGAGAACGGTTCGCAGCGCGCTGATCACCTCTTCGGTGCCGGGCTGCGGCTCGCCCTCTAGGGTCCAAGACCCATTGCGGTGCAAAAGCATGATCGCTTGCCCGGTCAAGGCGCCGACATCGCCGTCGTCGGGGTAGGTCTTCCAGACTTTGCGCATGGCCTCCGCATAGGCACGGTCGAGGGGTTTGGGGTCGTGCGGAGGCGGATCGGCATAACGGACGGAGAGGGCTTCGATCAAGTCCCGTTCGACCGGCGACGCTCCCGCCTCCAAATCGTGTGCAGTCGCGAGTGCTTCGACCGCTGTTTTCGCGAGAGGCTCGTCGGCGACCGGGTCGTTAATCGCGTCTCCATTGGCGATGGCAATCCCCCAAAAGGCCATCGCGCAATTGGGGTCACACCGCGCGGCAGCGTCGAACGAGTGTGCCGCTTCCGTGTAGTTGAATCCGTAAAGAAAGGCCAAGCCTTGATCGAAATATCGTTGTGCCAACGGAGAAGTCGTCGTGACCTTCCGGGTATGGCTGCCTAGCCCTTCAAAGAAAGGCTCAACAGGTTGGTTTTGTCGCAGTTCATAAAAAAAATAGCCCGAGAAGCTCGCGACGATGGCGGCAATGAGGCCGCCCAGGACGAGAACGTCAATTCGCGGCCGTCGCGCGACGAGGGGCATCGCGAATCACTCCTTGCCGTGGATGCAAAGAGCAGGCGAGATGAGATTGACGATGTGATTCACGCAGTTGAGAAAGGCTGATTTTTGGTTGAGATTTCGCTTCGGGAAAAGGCCGGGATGTCGTGTCATTGCCGGTACGAAGAACAAAAAACGCCTGAGACCGGTGCCAAGGTCGTCATCCGCCGCGGTTCGCGCCGGTAATTGGAAGAAAACCGATCGGCCAATTTCGTGTGGCGTGACCTTGCAATGAGACCCGCGTAGTGCAAACAAGATCTTCCGCAAAATAAGACAGGCTGTCAACGACGGAGCCGTTGACAGCCTGCTTGAATGACAGCGAACAGTTAAATGGTCATCCGACCGATGATCAGTCGGCGAGTGCTCCTTGCACCGATTCGCCACCTTGAATAGTCGACAAGCCGGTGTAGGTCGTCATGTCCATATTCTCGTTCAGGAACTGAACGTGTCCATCGCAGAACAGGAACAAGGCGCCCGACGGATGGTCGCTGCGGAAATTGGACATGCTGGCG
>CAYWOV010000764.1:0-2791 GCA_964459965.1 uncultured Planctomycetaceae bacterium
GGCCAGATGGTCGGCACGCCCGCGTACATGAGCCCCGAGCAGGCGGAGATGAGCGGGCTCGACGTCGATACGCGGACCGACGTCTATTCCCTGGGAGTCCTGCTCTATGAGCTGTTGACCGGGACGACGCCGCTCGAACTCGAGCGATTGCGTCAGGCTGGCTATGCGGAAATGCAGCGGATGATCCGCGACGAAGAGGCGCCGCGTCCCAGCACGCGGCTCTCGTCGCTCAAGGACTCGGCCACGGTCCTGGCCGGAAATCGCGGCCTGGATGTGAAGCGGCTGGTCAAGCTGCTCTCGGGCGATCTCGATTGGATCGTGATGAAGTCGCTGGAGAAGGACCGCAATCGGCGGTATGCGACTCCCGGAAACTTCGCGGAAGACATCGAGCGTTATCTGCGCCGCGAGGCAATCGCCGCCCGTCCGCCGTCGACCGCTTACCGCATGAAGAAATTCGCCCAGCGCAATCGCGTCACCGTGCTGACTTCGGCGGTCGTGGCCATCGCGCTCGTGGCGGGCATTGCAGTCGCCGCCTGGCAGGCCGTGCGGGCCACGAGCGCGGAGCGCAGGGCGTTAGCGGCACTGCAGGAAACCGAGGAGGCCCGGGCCGCAGAAGCGGCCCAACGTCAAAAGGCCGAATCCGACGAGCAAAAGGCGCTTAAAGCCGCAGCCGCCGAGCGCCATGCAAACGAAGTTGCACAGCAGAATGAGCAGAAGGCGGCCCAACAGCGCGACCTCGCCAAAGCCCATTTCCGCATGGCTCGCGAGGCGGTCGATCAATATCACACGCGGGTCAGCGAGAATCCCGAGCTCAAGGCGAAGGGCCTGGAGAAACTGCGGACCGAACTCCTCGAAGCGGCGGCCGGCTTCTACGACAAATTCGTTCAGGAAGCCAGCGACGATCCTGAAGTCCAGGCGGAACGCGGCCGGGCCTTTCGGCGACTTGCCGACCTTTACGTCGATACGGGACGCCTCTCCCAAGCCGAGCGAGCCTACGAGGAAAGTTTGAAGATCTTTGCACGTTTGTCCGGGGATTTTCCCAAGGACGCCCGAAACAAGCAGGAACTGGCTCGGACGCACTTTAGCGAAGGCAGGCTCCATAACCTTGCCAGTCGCCACGTCCAATCCAGGAATTCCTTCCATGCAGCCATCAACATCCTGAGGCCGCTGGTGAAGGCTTATCCGAACGTGCCGGAGTACCAGGCCGACCTTGCAGAGACCCTCGACCATTTGGGCACATGGGCGTTGGACGAACGCGATCAGGCCTGGAAGGAAGGGACGGCTCTGGCTCGTCGGCTCGTCGCGGCTGGCGGCGGCGACCGCCGCTACCGACTCGTGCTTGGCGACCTGCTGAATAACATGGGCTTCGCCCGCCAAGACCGAAACATTGACGCAATCCCTTGGTACGAGGAGGCGCTGCCCGTGGCCAGAGGGTTGCTAGAAGCCTACCCCGACGACCTGGAGGCGCGCGACGTCATTTTCCAGGTCACGAATAACCTCGCGATGGCCTATGAGAGGAGCGGGCAGCTCGAGCGAGCCGAGCCCCTCTGGCAGGAATCGCTGGCGCTCGTACGGAGGAGCGCAGGCGAGCATCCACTCGTGCCCCAACTACAGTACAGCCTGCTGGTCGCGTACAACAATGTGGGAACATTCTACCGAAAAACAAAACGCGACCCGGCCGCCGCCGAAAAGGCGTATGACGAGGGTGCGACCTTCCTAAGGCAACTCATCAGCACGCAGCCACAGAATATTGAATCCGGTGATTTTAGGCTCCGAGCGACGTATCTTCTCAACGGATTGGCCGTAACCCGCAGTCAGAGGGGGCGGCCTGCTGAGGCGGTGACGGCGTGGAAAGAAGCCCTCGCGTTCTTGAAACAGGCGGGCGAGCAATCGCCGTCTTCTGTCTTCGACGGACAGCTGCTCGACAAAATCTACGGCAACCTGCTGACCTGTCTGCACACGACCCACCAGGATGACCTCGCCGACGCCGCAATCGGTGAGGAAGTCGACTACGTCGTCAAGCTTGCCGAAAAGTACCCGGAGAGCGAACCTTTAGCATGGATTACTCCGGCTCTCAACCGGGTCGTCTCGGAAATCAAAAATCCGGACAAGGCGACAAGTCTTTTCCGGCAGGCTGTCGGGCCGGGCGAACGAAGGCTCGCGCGACTGGTGGCCAAACTCGGTCCCAATCAAGCCGACACGCTGACAACCTCGCAAAATCTGGCGCAGACGTACCTGTCGGCAATGGCTTATCAAGTCTGGTTCGGCAAAGACAAAGAGTACAGCGAGGCTTGCCGAGGAGCACTCGAACTCGCGAAAGGCTCGGAGGATCCCACAACGCTCGAGCGGTTCGCCAAGGCGTGCAGCTTTCCTGCCGGTGGCGGCGCTGGGCGTCTTGCCGAGTCGCTCACTCTTGCACGTAAGGCCGCCAAACTCGGCAAGAACCACGGTTTTTCGCCCTGGTTCCGACTGGCCCTGGGAATGTGCGAGTTCCGCAACGGAAACTGGACAGAAGCCGAAGAGGCCCTCAGCGTCGCGATGAAAAACGGCGAGTGGAATCCGCGCCTCTGGGTGACGTCGGCTTACTACCGCGCCATGAACTTGTTTCGGCGAGGAAAACCAGACGAGGCCCGCCAACTCGCCGCGGAAGCGACCGCGAAAATGATGAGGTTCTGGCCTCCTCCCCAGCAGCAAAAATCCGGCTTCTGGCACGACGACGTGATCATCTGGATGGCGCACAGGGACGCCAAGGAGTTGCTCGAGTCGAAAGCAACATCACCGACGTCCGGGC
>CAYWOV010000765.1:0-2789 GCA_964459965.1 uncultured Planctomycetaceae bacterium
CGAGTGGACTGACCCAACGCGGTTCGCGCGCCAGGCCCAACTCCTGCAAATCGGCGAATGGGATCGCCGTCCGCTGCCAGCCTTCGGTGAAAACCAGCTGATCGTCGTAAAGGGCCAGCTCGCCCTTGCTCGTGAGCTGGACAAAATTTCCAAAAGCAGTCGCCAGCCGCTCGGGCGTCGTCCAGATACCGCGGCTCGTCTTCAGCGGGGCCGGCAACCGAATCGAGGGACGATCGTGTGAGGCCGGCGGACTGCTGGCGATCGTCTCCATCTGCGTCTTGACTTGACTGACCTGTTGGTACCGCCGCTCGGGATCCTTTTCCAGCGCGCGCATCACGACCTCGTCCAACCGGACATCGATGGCCACTTTCTTCGAGGGCGGCTCCGTGAGTTTCGCGGGAAATTCTCCCGTGAGCATTTGATAGAAGACGACGCCGAGCGAATAAATGTCGGCCCGGTGGTCGACCTCGGCCGGGTGCTCAACCTGTTCGGGCGCCATGTACTGCGGCGTCCCCAAGACACGCTCGGCCGCGCGGGTCGACACATCGGCCCCCACCAGCTTCGCCAGCCCAAAGTCGGCGATCTTCACCTGACCTTGGCGATTGAGCAGAATGTTTTCAGGCTTGATATCGCGATGGACGATGCCGTGATCGTGGGCATATTGCAGCGCGTCACAAATCTGCGGCACGATCGCCAACGCTTCCCGCGGAGCCATACGCTCCGCATCCAGCACTTGACGCAGGTTCAGCCCGTCGACGTACTCCATCACAAAAAAGTAGAGCGCGTTCGTTTGGCCGAAGTCGTGGATGGTGACGATGTGCGGATGATTGAGTCGGGCCATCGCCTGGGCTTCACGAGCGAACCGCTCGGTGAAGTCCCGATCCTGGCCGATCTCCGGCGGCAGGATTTTGAGCGCCACGAGTCGATCGAGGCGAGTCTGCCGCGCTTTGTAAACGGCGCCCATGCCGCCGCGACCAAGAAGTTCCAGGATCTCCAGATCGGGGAAGCTGACCGCGAGAGCGGCAGGCTCCGGCGGCACCCAACGCGCGGGCGTCCCCGTGTCCGCGGTTCCCACCGTGTTCGATTCGAGTCCCATCCTCAACAAGCAGGCCCGGCACAACCCTTCCGGAGCGCCCGCGGGCAGCGGTGCCTGACATTGTGGACAGACTTTCGTTTCGGCCATGAGCGATTGTTTCCGGCGGCGATGTTGCGCACTCCACCTTTTACAACAGCAAACGCCGCCGAAGATTACAGGCAATCCAGTAAGTATTTGACTTCGGCGTCAATAAGCCCTGGTTCCGCGACGGTTTGCGCAATTTCGTCCCGCAAAAGTTTCCGGTACCGCCCACGCAGCCGGTGGGCCGCGACCGCGACGGCGCCCGGAGTCATGCCGAGTGTTCGAGCGGCTTCATCGTACTGACCGGCGTCAGGTCGTTGCGTCAGCGCTCCCTTAAGCGCCTCGAACAAGGCGCTTTGTCCCTTGGCGGCATATTGCCCGCGTAGCCGCGACAGAACTTCGTCGAGAACGGCCCAAGCCCAACGTTGCTCGAATAAGCGCACCGGCGTCATGTCGTCGACCGGTTCGATGGCATAACGAGCCTCAGCATCGAATGCGTCGAGGGCAAGAATCTTTTTGGGGCCGCCTCGTTTCTGCGCTCGGGACTTATCGTACTCATTCGCCAGAAAATGCTTGATCGAAGCGAGTAGGAAAGACCGAAACTTCCCTTTTGATTGATCGACCTGCCGAAGCCGGTGCTTCTCAATCAGAAGCGAGAAGAACTCCTGCGTCAGGTCTTCCGCCGCATGAGGCGAGTGCCCTTGCCGTCGCGCATACGCGTACAGTGGAAACCAATAGATTCGAGCCAGCTCTTCCAGCGCCCGCTGCCGCCGACCGTCCGCATCGGGTCCGACGGCAGCCAACACAACGCTCCAGCGCGTCGCGAAAAAGTTCGCGTGAGAGTTCCCCTCAGATGGAGCGGCGGAGGTCACGACGAACGCCTTCTTCACTTCGCCGTCGCACATTTGCAACAACGACGGAGACTCTCCGCATAGCCGCCTTTCCAGGGCGACGTATGACGCTTCGGTCAGAACGGCAAGATCATCAGTATACCAATCTCCCGACCGAAGAAGCTCCGCAATCGCGCTCTGGCACGTCGCTCACATCCGCCGACGTGTCGAAGCCAGCGGCCGAATGCCGCGATTCGCTTGCCCGCGCTCGGACTCCGTATTGAACTCGGCACCTACGCTGTGGCACTGGCGGTCAATTCTTCAATCATCGCCATGCGGTGCGACCGGGAAGGGCAGCGCTCGAAGACATCGCCGGCAACCCCTGATGTCCAAGTTTTGGTCAGCACGGACAAGAAGAGGCCTTCTCGGACTCGGCTTTCCACAGCACGCGTTGCTTGTGTGCGTAGCTTCGCTCAATCGGATGAGTAATTCGCGTCCGAATCATTTGGATTCTGGGGACGCGGATTTGCGACACTTTTGTTGCAGATCGCCGGCTTGTCCGGTTCGCCGATGAGCATCACAAACGCCTTCGTAACCGATCTTTCTGAACAATTCAGCGGCGTTTGACCGTTGATGGCACTCGCTTTGCGTTGCTGTTCCTCGCCCCGAATTGTGAACAGGGACAGCGCACGGACTTGCGCTTGGGGAGGTGGGCAGTGACGCGATTTTTGATGGCAGGCGTGGTGGGGGCCGTTCTGATTGCGGCTGGAAACAGTCCGTTGGCGATGGCTCGCAGCGGCGGACACGGAGGGCATGGCGGCGGTGGGCATGGCGGCGGCGGG
>CAYWOV010000766.1:0-2787 GCA_964459965.1 uncultured Planctomycetaceae bacterium
CGCTTGGCCGCCTCGGGAATGAGGTTCACGCAGGCCTATGCGGCGTGCCCGGTCTGCTCGCCGACGCGGGCCAGTCTCCTCACGGGGAAGTACCCGCAGCGCACGGGCATCACCGACTACATTTCAGTAATTCGATCGAACCAACCCGAAAAATGGGATCGCCGTACGCGGCTCTTGCCAGCACCGTATTCCGACCGCCTGGTTCTCGGCGAGACGACGCTGGCCGAAGCGCTCAAAGAAGCGGGATACGCGACTTTTTTTGCTGGAAAGTGGCATCTTGGCCCGCAGGGATATTATCCCGAGGACCAGGGTTTCGACGTCAACAAGGGGGGCCTCGAATGGGGGGCTCCCAGCGCGGGAAAACGATATTTTTCGCCGTACGGCAACCCAAAACTCCCCGACGGTCCGCCCGGCGAACATCTTCCCGCGAGATTGGCCGCGGAAACGGCCGCCTTTATCGCCGCCCATCGGAATCAACCGTTTCTGGCATACCTCAGTTTCTATTCAGTTCACATCCCGCTGATGGCCCGCGACGATCTGCGGAAAAAGTACGAATCCAAAGCAAAAAGCGTACAACACACCGGCCCCGACTGGGGACAAGAGCGCGAGCGCCGCGTGCGGCTGGTTCAGGACCATGCGGTCTATGCCGCAATGGTCGAGGCGATGGACCAAGCCGTCGGCACGGTCCTGGGAAAACTCGACGAACTGGGATTGGCCAATCGCACGCTCGTGATTTTCATGTCGGACAACGGCGGCCTGGCGACTTCCGAAGGTCACCCCACAGCAAATGTGCCTCTCCGGGCCGGCAAGGGCTGGTTGTACGAAGGGGGCATCCGCGAACCGATGATTATTCGTGCCCCGGGCGTGATTTCCGCCGGCAGCACCTGCAACACGCCGGTGATCAGCATGGATTTTTACCCGACAATCCTCGAACTGGCCGGCCTGCCCGCAAAGCCGCAGCAGCACTTGGACGGCCGCAGCCTCGTGCCTCTCCTGAAAGGCGAACCGTTCGATCGGGGTCCCCTTTTTTGGCACTACCCGCATTATGGCAATCAGGGCGGCGCACCGGCCGGGGCGGTCCGCGAGGGGGATTGGAAACTCATCGAGTGGTACGAGGACGGCAGCCGCGAACTCTTCAACATCCGCGGAGACATCGGCGAGAAGCACAATCGGGCCGCCGAACTGCCGGACAAGGTCCGCGAGTTGGCTGCCAAATTGGACGCGTGGCGGCACACCGTCGGGGCAGTCATGCCCAAGCCGAATGACAAAATTGACAGTCGTCCCCCTCGCTGAGGGGACTTTTTTGGCTTTTTTGGGGCATAAAAAAAGGCGCTACCCACCCCAAAAAAAGCCAAAAAGGCAGTCGCGCTCCGACTGTCAGATTGGCAGCAAAATTTCCGCAACACGCCGCCGACCACGATCCGCGTTCGTACTAACCGTTGGTACTCTGATCGTGATCAACTCGCCAAACGCCGGTACAATTTCGCTAGGAGGTCGCGAAATCAAAAGCGGCGCGAAGAAATTTTCCGCGACTTTCCGTTTCGACCTCGCAACTCGGTCGGCACAGCTTCTGGGATTTCTCATCAGGTCCAAGCGATTGCCGCCGTGAGCGAGGAACCAAAACCATGAGTAGCGAACGGCCAAAGACGGCATTGGGACCGGGTTTGCCCGGCGGCACGAACTGGAATGTGGATTGGTCCTACGCCGTCCTGCGTTTCACTCTCGGCACCACCTTCGTTTTTCACGGCGTCACGCGGTTCGTGGGCGGCTGGTCCGACTTCGCCGACCAGATGGTGCAAAACTTTCACTACACGTTCCTGCCCGCCTTCCTGGTTCGGCCCTTCGCCCTGAGCGTACCGCCGGTGGAAGCCATCCTCGGCACGTTACTCTGCCTGGGCTTGTTCACGCGGTGGACACTCATCGCCGGCGGGCTGTGGATGGTCGCGCTTGTCTTCGGCACAACCGTTCGGCAGGACTACTCCACGGTCGGCATCCAACTCGTGTACGCCCTCTTCTTTTTCGTGCTGCAAGTCTGGGAGCCGTCGAACCGGCTCTCGCTCGACGCGCTCCTGCGACCGCGAAATTCCGCTCAAGAACCCAAGCAGCCCGGCCCATGACGCAAATCCAGTGGGACAACCGAGAAATAGAGGGGCTTTGCAAAATGAGAGCGAACCAACTTGCCTGAAATGAAATTGCATTGGGCGATCGCCCGTCGCAGTTTCTGAGATGATGCAAGAAAATTTATTGCGAATTCCCGTTTTGCTGTCGCAATTAGGTCGTTCGGAGCCTCTTTCTAGTGGATCACCGGGGACCTGGCATGACGTCGACGGCAGAGCTCATCACACGGTCGCAGTCAGGCGACCAAGGGGCCTTTGCCGAATTGGTCCGACGTTATGAGCGGGCCGTCGTGGTGACGACGTGGGCCGTCTTGGGGGATTTTCATAAGGCCCAGGACGCCGGTCAGGAAACGTTCCTGATCGCGTATCGAAATCTTGGACGCTTGCGAACGCCGGACGCATTTCCCGCGTGGTTGCTTCAAATCGCGCGGCGAGAAGCGTTGCGAGTGGCTCGCCAGCCAAGGGAAGTCGCAGCAGTCGCCGACCCGACACGCCGGTCGACATCAGCCGACGCGCCCGCCTGGGCCGACGCCTACGCGGGAGTTGTCGAAACCTTGAGCCGACTTTCCGAGTCGGAACGGACACTCATCGTCCTGAGGTATCTCGACGGTCACTCGATGGCCGAGGTCGCCGAAATCACCGGACGGCCGCTCGGGAGCGTCACAAAACA
>CAYWOV010000767.1:0-2785 GCA_964459965.1 uncultured Planctomycetaceae bacterium
ATTCCCACCGTAGGCGGACTATTGAGCGGGCTGCTCGTCTTCAGCATCGCCCCAGAGGCGGAAGGGCACGGCACCGACGCAGCGATCGCGGCCTATCATTACCACCAAGGACTGATCCGCCCTCGCGTGCCTCTGGTGAAAATCGTTGCGAGTGCTCTGACCCTCGGCACGGGGGGCTCGGGCGGTCGCGAAGGACCCATCGCGCAGATCGGGGCCGGCTTCGGCTCTTTTCTTGGCACAATACTTCGACTGCGGCCGATCGAGCGCAGGACCCTGATGGCCGCCGGGATGGGCGCCGGTGTGGCGGCGATCTTCCGCGCACCGCTAGCGGGAGCGTTGTTCGCCGCCGAGGTGCTTTACCGCTCTCCAGATTTTGAATCCGAGGTCATCATTCCGGCCGGTCTGGCCAGCGTGACGGCATATTGCACGTTCTGTTTGGCGTTTGGCTGGTCGGCTTTGTTCAAGATCCCGCCCGAGGTGGGCGTGCTCTTGACGTTCAATGAGCCGCTACGGTTGATCTCCTACCTTGTTCTGGCTCTTTTCTTGGTTGTGCTGGCGACTTTATACACTCGGACGTTCTACGGCGTGACTCATTTATTCCACCAGATCAAGCTGCCGCCGCACGTCAAACCGGCGATCGGCGCGTTTTTGAGCGGTGTTTTGGGAGTCGGCCTCTACTATCTCTTCGGTCGGAATACCTCGGCACTGGCCGTCATGTCGTTCGGGTACGGCATTCTGCAGGATGCCATGACCACTCCGGCCGGCCAGCGGGCGGACCTCATCTTCGCGCTGCTGTTGCTGGCGGTCGCGGTGGGAAAGATTCTTACGACGAGTTTGACTATCGGCAGCGGCGGCTCGGGCGGCGTGTTCGGCCCGTCGATGGTGATCGGCGGCTGCGCCGGCGGGTCGCTGGGCATCTTTTTGCATTGGCTGCGACCCTGGTTGGCGCCGCAGCCGGGTACGTTTGTGATTGTCGGCATGGCAGGATTTTTCGCTGCCGCCGCCAAGACGCCGTTTTCGACGATTGTGATCGTCAGCGAAATGACTGGGAATTATGACTTGCTACTGCCGACGCTGTGGGTGTGCACGTTGACCTTTCTGCTTTCCGACGAGCAATCGATCTATAGCTCGCAGGTTGAGAGCCGATCCCGGTCTCCGGCCCACCAGGGGGATTACGTCCGCGAAGTGCTGACGGGATTACACGTCAGCCAATTCGTCTTGCCGCAGGAGCAAGTCCCTTTCCTGCATCCGGAGAACCGGCTGGACGAGGTCTTGGGATGGTTGACCTCCACGCCCTGCAACTCGCTCCCGGTCGTTGACCGCGAGGGCCGGTTGCTCGGTGTTTTGTCGCTTGAAGAGGCTCACCTGGCGGCGCAGACGACCCATTCGCGGTCAATGATTCTCGCCGCGGATCTCATGCGGACGGACGTCGATCCGCTGCATCTGCACGACCGGGTCGACCGCGCGCTGGAACTCTTTGTGGAGAATGATCTCACGGCCCTTCCCGTTGTAGACGGTTCTCCCGATAACAAAGTGCTCGGCGTTGTGAAACGATCGGATATCTCAAACGCCTACTTGCGACACGTCCATGGCGTTCTCGAGGAAGGGGAAGTCAGGGCCAACTACTAGCGATCTGCTCGGTGCGGTGAGGCAATGAGAAATTTGAATCGTTCGTCGATTCTCGACGCAAATGCGATCGCCGCTTTCATCGTGTGCTCGATCGGGCAGACCAGTCTATTTGCCGCGCCGAATCCGACGATTGTTCGCGACGTCACGGTCATTTCAAACCTGCGCTACCGTGAAGGGTCGAAGGATTGCACGCTGGATCTTGCGCTCCCGAAACGGCATGCAGATCATCCGAGGCCGGCGGTGGTCGTCATTCACGGCGGGGGCTGGATCGAGGGGGATAGATCGAGCTTCGTCTCGGTGCACACGCCAGGGAACATCATCGACTTCGCGGCGGCCGGCTTCGTGGCGGCGGCTGTCAATTACCGCCTCTCTCGCGAGGCCCCCTTTCCCGCTGGTTTGCACGACTGCCAGGCCGCCGTCCGCTGGCTGCGGGCTCACGCGGGCGACTACAACGTCGACTCGAATCGCATTGGCGCTTATGGCAACTCGGCCGGCGGCCACTTGGCTCTCTTATTAGGACTGCTCGACTCTTCGTCCGCACTCGACGAAAACAGCGGTCCCTTCCCTGGCGAATCGAGTCGGGTCCAGGCCGTCGCCAGCGACAGCGGTCCGCTCGATTTGGTCACGGAACACCAGAACGGAACTCTGAGAGTCGTAATCGAGCGATTCATGGGAGGAACGCTCGAGAAGACGCGTCTGGCGGAATACCGCCGGGCTTCGCCAATCGACCATCTGGCCGGAAAGACGCCGCCGCTCTTGCTGATTTACGGCGAAGCCGACACTCAGGTCGACGTGCAGACGGCCGACCGTTTGGTGTTGGAATTGGGCCGCTCGGGTCACAAAGACATCAGCTATTTCCGCCTGGCCGGCGTCGGCCATTGCCCGCACTCACTGATCGGCGTTCCGTACCTGCGGCCGGTCGTCATCGAATTTTTCGAGCACGCGCTGCGGAAATAAGCGGTTCGGTCGCCCTACGTCGGTCGATCCCGGCAAGCCGGTCCGGCGGTTGCAAGCGTTCCGCTCGCTTCCTGCTCGTTCGTTTCAACCGGCACGACGCGGGCGAGCGCGGCTTTCCTCTTCCATATTTCGGCGGACTCTGTACTTGGCGTACAGACGTTCCATCCAGTCGCCGGCGAGCTGTTGCTGCTCGGGCATG
>CAYWOV010000768.1:0-2783 GCA_964459965.1 uncultured Planctomycetaceae bacterium
TGCGTGATGATGTGCGTCGGCTCGAGCTGGCGGAGCACGTCCGGAAAAACGCGGTAGACTGAGATCGCTTCGCCCGCGAGCGATTTCACGCGATCGTCGATCTCACGGCTCGTGCCGTGGACGTCGATCTTGGGCTCGGAGCAGGCCGGCAGAGCGAGCACTTCGGGCGGATGATCGCATTCGTGTGACCGCCCGACAAGAAAGCGGCCACAGCCCAGCGCGGCAACGATCTCTGTCGCGCTGGCGATTAACGAAACGATCCGCGGCTCAGCCACAGCGGAATTCCGAGTCAGACTCGCTCTGCTTCAAGCTGCTCGGCGGCTTTGATTTCCAACAAGTAGTCGCCGCCGAAGAATAGGACCGAGCCCATGATGTCGGCCAAAAGCGTACCCCGGCTGAAAAACGGGATCGCCGCCACGTAGCAGTCGAGAAGTCCCTGCCAGGATTTCGCGTAGGTCTCGAACAAGTACCAGTCGGCGAAATTGGTGACCAGGAAAAAGAGGAGCGCTCCGCCTAACGTCGTTCCGGCGATGGGCAGCACGCGCGTAGTCAACAGGGAAGGGCTGCGATCAGCGGCGCCACCGACTGGCGCTGCGTCATGCGGCCTCCGTCCGCGAAGCCGCAAATTGTCCCAATACCGAAGCAGACCCATTCCCAGCAGCACGTTGAATGCGTAGCAGCCATAGACAACGGGCAGGATGGCATGGAAAGAGAAAGCCACATCGTGATGAAACAGGCCGATGAGCACGTCGCCGCACAGCATTGAGCCCAACGGAATCGTGAGGGCCAGCCAGCGATTGCGGAAATGAGCGCCGCAAAAGAGGGCCAGCGCGCCCATGGGAACGAGGCTCCGCTCAAAATGAACGGCCCGCATCACGGCGGGAACCAGAATCAATAGGGCAATCACGAACAGCTTGGGAAGGCGCATTTCAACTCCTCAACAGACGACCCTCTGATAACAGACACGGCCGTTTCGTTGCAACCCCGAGGGAGATTTGGACAAATCGAATGGCTTCAGCCCTTGATATCGGCTCAGAGAAACTTCGTCCGCGCGACGGTGGACTCAACGCCTGGCCCGTCAAACGTCATGGCGATCGCTTTGTGGACCGGACCATAGTGCGGTTTCGGATTCCCGGCGCCCCGAGCACGCTCGGCAACCGCGCTGCAGTGGTCAATTGCGGCGCGGCTCGGAACCGACGAACGCCTTCGGCCCCGGTGCCGCAGGCGGAGTCTCGCCGGCGACGGACAGATTGAACGTGTAGTCCGTCTTGCCGGGCGCTTGATGATCAATGACGAACTCCGGTTTTGTCGAGTTGATGTCGGGGTCGTTGTACAGATTCTTGAGTCCGTCGGGTCCGAAGAAGCCCATCCTCGGATTGTAGCCGAGCTGGGCAAAGAGCATCACATATTTGCCAGGCGGAAGCGACGGCAATTCGAACGACCCATCCGGCTTGAGGAAGGCACGTGTATTGCTCTTTGCCTTGACATCGGGCTTCGCGCCCTCGTAGGCGATCGCCACGAGGCGCGCCGTCTCGGACGTCGCAACGGGAGGCTCGTTGTCAACTGTTATCTTCCCGCCCAACGGATAGACCGTCGCCGGCTCCATTCCGGCGCTTTTATAGGCTTTCTCGAGGCGCTGAGCAGTGGATTGGCGTCCTTCACACCCGAAGGACAGTATGAAGATGAGCGTCGCCGCGACACCCCATGGCATCTTGCGCTGGGGAGCGCAGTGACTCAGAGGCACAAGTGCCATTCCACAACTCCCCTCTCTCAAAGACGCGGAGAGATTCCGTCTCTAAGAAAGTCGGCCGCCCTGGAAGCGTACAGGGAGGCCGACCGCGGTTCGCGGGCGACAGTCATTTACATCAGAACTGGTCAGTTATGGGTTCGTGCCCGCGCGGCGTCATCAGGCCGACGAATGTGACGATCGAAATATCCTCGCTCAACATGCGAGCCGATCCGTCGCACATGGCGACCCCACCCGCGCCAGGGTGAAAACTATAAATGGCGTTGTAACCGACCTCGTTCGTGCAGTTAAAGAAGCAGACTGGCGTCGGGCAGTTTGTACTCGAAAAACAATTTGGCAGTTGGAGACCGGAAAAATCGGACCCTAGGAAATAGCTGACCGCGCTCGGAGACGCCCAAGCGCCGCCTGAGTTAAAAGAGCGACCGGAGATGGGCGTGGGTAAAGTTGTCTTCCCTCTCCTTATCCAGCAATCCGGCCTGCCCGCCATCTCAGTGCATAAGAGTGTCGTGGACGTCCCGTCGGTGATCTGCTCAATCGACAAGCCGCAGAAATTCGAAAGATAGCTGTTAAACACGCCTTTGGGCCCAATGTAATCGCCGCCAGGAATGCCGAGTGTGTGCTCGTAAAATGCGTTGGCATACGCATCCATATCGCACAGGCCTTGGTAATCCATCGCACCGTGGAGGCGCTTGAAGCCGAAACAAGTACGACAGTATATGAGGCAATATTCGTAAGTAGCGTTTCCCTCGACAAATGGATTTTGCGTTCGCGGGGTCGAGGGGCAGACGTACGTCGGAATGACGGCGGCCGCTGGCCGGGTGGGAGCACATGGATCGCTGCACGGACAGCCAGAATTTGCAAAGGAGTACTTAGTCGGGCACGGGACGCCCGATAGGCAGATCGGGGAGAAGATCGGCGCATTCAGACAAATTCGGCTGTAAACCGTGTTGCCTTCCACGAACGGCAACAGCCGTTCCGGCCATGTGTGCAAGTTGTAATCGTTGCGGCCAACGGTCCCGGGCGTCCCAAGTGAATA
>CAYWOV010000769.1:0-1385 GCA_964459965.1 uncultured Planctomycetaceae bacterium
GCAAACTGCGGACCCTCGACGAATGACGTCTGCCGCCGCTGAAATTGTGCTCGAAGTGAACGGGTTGAGCTACGCCTACCCGAACGGCCAGCGAGCGCTTCAAGACGTGCGGTTTTCATTGCGACTGGGCGAGATCGTCGGGATCGTCGGCCCCAGCGGTGCGGGAAAGTCGACGCTGCTTTTGCACCTCAACGGACTCCTGCCGCAAAGGGCGAAATCCTCGAATCACTCCTCCAACGGGGCCGCCGTGCATGTCGCGGGACTGTCGGTCGCCGGTGAGCATCTGTCGGAGGTTCGCCGGCTGGTGGGGTTCTTGTTCCAGGATCCGGACGATCAGCTTTTTTGTCCGACGGTCCGCGAGGACGTCGCCTTCGGCCCGCTCAACTTAGGCTTGCCCCGAGAGGACGTCGAGCGCCGCATTGCCGAGAGCCTGGCGGCCGTTCGCTTGGAAGGGTATGAACGCCGCAGCACGCTGCAGCTCAGCTTGGGAGAGCGTAAACGAGTGTGCCTGGCAGGCGTCTTGGCGTGTCACCCGTTGATCCTGGCGCTCGACGAACCGTTCAGCAACCTCGACCCGCGGGCGCGGCGGATACTCATCGATGTGCTGCAGAAATTCGAGGGGAGCCAACTCATCGCCACCCACGATCTCGATTTGGTGGCCGAGTTGTGCACGCGCGTGATCGTCCTCGACGAGGGAAAAATCCGTGCGGACGGGCCGACCGCGGACATTCTTTCCGACCGCGATCTGATGGATCGGCACGGGCTGGAAGTTCCCCTGCGCCTGCAAAAAAGAGACTGATCGTGCCAGAGCGAATTCTTAGCATCTCCGGCTTGAGAGGAATCGTCGGTGACGGACTGGATCCGAACTTTGTCGTCAAGTTTTCGCAGGCACTGGGCATTCTTGCCGAACGGGGCACTGTCGTCGTCGGTCGCGATGGCCGTTCGACCGGCCAGATGCTCATGCTCGCCGTGCAAGTGGGACTCGAATCGGTCGGTTGCCAGGTGATCGACGCGGGCATCGTCGCGACTCCGACCTGCGGATTTCTCGTCCGGCACCTGAACGCGGCAGCGGGAATCGAGATTACCGCCAGCCACAATCCGGTCGAATGGAACGGGCTGAAGCCCTTCTCCCGCGAGGGTTCGGTCTTCAATGAAGACGAAGGCCGCCGGCTGCTCGAATTGCTGCAGGTTGACACCCTGGAATTGGTCCGTTGGGATACTTTGGGATCAACCTTGGAATCATTCGATGCCGGCGAAGCCCACCTCAAAAAAGTCTCCGAGCTTGTCGACGTGCCGGCCGTTCGCGCGAGTCGGATTAAGGTGGTTCTCGACTGCAATCACGGAGCCGGTAGCGTCTGGGGACCCAAATTGCTGGATGCGCTCGG
>CAYWOV010000769.1:1485-2783 GCA_964459965.1 uncultured Planctomycetaceae bacterium
CCGTTCTACCGCTCGCGAGTCGGCGAAGCACACGTTGTCGCGAAAATGAAGGAAGTTTCGGCTGTCTTCGGCGGCGAAGGGAATGGAGGTGTGATCGAACCGAAGATCGGTTACGTTCGGGACAGTTTCGTCGGGATGGCGTATATCCTGGCTGGCCTCACATCCAACCGGCGAAGTCTCTCTGAGTGGGCCGACTCGTTGCCGCGATATTTCATCGTCAAAGACAAGCTAACGTGTCCGCGGGAGCGAGCCGATGCGGCCTGCCTCGCTCTCGAGAAAAACTTTCCCGAAGCGGCGGCGACGCGCGGAGATGGCCTGCGACTCGATTGGTCTGACCGTTGGGTGCAGGTCCGAGCGAGCAACACGGAACCCATCCTTCGCGTGATTGCGGAGGCTCGGCATGAGTCAGCGGCCGCCGCGTTATGCGCGGAGGCCATCGCAGTCGTTCGCGGCGCGGTCGCGCATTGATGACAAGTCCCGTCAGCGCCAAAGAGCATGCAATCGTCGTGTTTTCACGACGGGCGCATCTGGCGCCATCGACTGGATTACGAAGTCGTAGTGAGGGACTTCTGGGATGAAGCCCATCCGCGAAAGAAGATACGCGGGCTGGCCGGCGACGCGCAGGAAAAGAGACGAATGGCATCCCTCGGCAGCCATTTGGGAGAGCGCGGTGCGTAAGAGGCGCTTCCTCGCATCCGGCGGTAGTTCGCTGACGGAGAGTAGATCGATGACGCCGGCCAGCATCTCGTGCCGGCCGAGGTATTCCTGCAGAAAATAGTTTACGAAACCGGCCACGCGTCCGCCGTGTTCGGCCACGATCGTGCGCGGGAATTCCTTGTGCGAAAGTTGGCGGCCCAACGAGGTCTCATCCCACACCAGGCCGAATTCGGCGGCCTTGCTGACCTCATTTGCCAGGCGCAGGCAATCGGCAAGGTCGGTCTCTCGATAAGGGCGGATTCCTACTGAAGGAGCGGTTCTCTTCGGCGGCCCCTGGATCCATCCAATTGCGCGTGTCCCATACTTTTCGATGGGATGGAACAGAAAATCGCTCATCACGCGGTGGTCGATCAGACGCGCCCAAAGACCGGCCTTGGCCACGACATGCATTTCCCGAAGCCGTAGCCAGAAATGGCGACCCATGGAGACCGATTCGCCCCGGATCAGATATCCGGCAGTCAGCGGCACCTGGCGTTCGCGGTGGCGGCGGCGCTGTTCGAGGACCATCTTGAGCGATATCCCCTGACTCTCGTAAGCCGGATCGATCGTGAAAAAACTGCCAAATGAGCCGGCGATCGGCT
>CAYWOV010000770.1:0-2782 GCA_964459965.1 uncultured Planctomycetaceae bacterium
GCTGCCCTGGTCGTCGAAACCATGAGTGATTTCGTGACCGATCACGGCACCGATGGCACCGTAGTTCACCGCGTCATCTGCTTCGGCGTTGAAGAAAGGCGGCTGCAGGATGCCGGCCGGGAAGACGATTTCGTTCATCGTCGGGTTGTAATACGCGTTGACGGTCGGCGGCGTCATGCCCCATTCGGTCTTGTCGACAGGCTTGCCGAGCTTGGATAACCGGTAGTGCACTTCAAACGCCGTTGCTCGCATTACGTTCTCTGCGTAGGAATCGGGTTTGATCTCGAGTGCCGAGTAGTCCCGCCATTTGTCGGGATAGCCGATCTTCGGCATGATGGCGGCCAGCTTGATGAGGGCCTGTTTCTTGGTCTCCGGGCTCATCCAGTCGCGACCCTGAATCCGCTCGCGATAAGCGGCCAACAGGTTCTTGACGAGTTCGTCCATCCGCTCTTTGGCGGCGGGCGTGAAATGCTTCGCCACGTAGAGCCGGCCGAGAGCCTCGCCCATCATGCGGTCGATCGTGGTGGTGGCCCGCTTCCAACGCGGTTGCATTTGTTTGATGCCGCGGAGCTGGCCGCTGTAAAATTTAAAATCCTCTTCTTCGAAGGCCCGGCTCAAATACGGTGCCGTCGAATGGACCAGGTGCCAACGCAGGTAGGTCTTCCATTCGTCGAGGGGCACCGAATCGACGAGTTGGTCGACGCGCTCGAAAAACTCCGGCTGACCGACGACCACGTCCGAAAGCGGCTTCGCATCGATCGTTTTGAGGTAAAGGCTCCAATCGAAATGGGGCGTGAGCTGGGCCAGCTTGCTGAGCGATTTTTTGTTGTAGTTCGCCTCGGAATCGCGAAGCTGGACCGGCGTGCGGGACGCCTCGGCCAGTCGCGTTTCAATCCGCATCACGACCTCGGCGCCTTTTTCTGCCTCTGCGGGCGAATCACCCAGGAGCCGCAGCATGGTCGCCACGTGCTCGCGATATTTGGCGCGGATCTTCTCGGAGTCCTTTGTCTTTCCCAGGTAATAATCCCGCTCGGGCAAGCCCAAGCCGCCCTGGTAGAGGTAGAAGGCATACTGGCTGCTTTGTTTCTGATCCGGCCGGACCATCGCTCGGAACAGAGCCGGATTTGCCGCCAGGTGGAAGTCGGCCAGCTCGGCGATCAGCTCATTATGCCCGCTAATCTTGCCGATTTTTTCGAGTCGCGCCGCCAGCGGTGAAGCTCCGGCTGCCTCGAGCCTGGCTTCGTCCATCGCGGTCTTGTAGAAGTCTCGCAACTTCTGGCTGTCGACATCCAATGTGCCGGTCTCTTTCTCGAGCCCGTCGAGAATCCCCCGCAGCGCCTGCAGATTGTCATCCTGCAGCTTGGGGAACGCCCCCCAGCGGCTGTATTCGGGCGGGATTGGATTGTGTTTGATCCAGGTGCCGTTGACATACAGGAAGAAATTCTCGCCCGGCTTCACCGACGTTTCGAACGTCGAGCGGTCGATTCCACTCTTGAGCACACGCTCCGCCGCCGCGCCAGGAACACCGGTTCCCACCGCGCAGCAAACACCCAGAAGCAGCACAGACGCCAATCGCAGATGTCGCATCGAGACCTCGCTCTGATTCAACTTGAAAATTACGGAATGGGGCCCTTCCCGCATTGGGTATTGTAAAGAAGCAGGCCGGCAATATCAGCCATCGGGTGGCGTTTGGATTACCCGCTGACCGGGATTGATTGGCCGCCTTGCCCCGCTAGAATGCCCTGCGCACAGATTGTTGCCTTTTGGCTCCCCACGGAGCAGAGTTCACATGGAGATTCCAATGTATTGCCGTCGTTCTTTAGTCGTTTTGTCCGTCTTCGGTCTGGCTTTCGCCGGGTCCTTGCTGCCGGCGGCCGATAAGCAAGCGCTTCCCAAGTGCTACTTTGACATCACGGCTAACGGCAAATCTTTGGGGCGAATCGTGGTTGAGCTGCGATCGGACGTTGTGCCAAAGACGGCCGAGAACTTCCGGGCCCTGTGCACGGGCGAAAAGGGTTTCGGCTACAAGGGCTCGTCGTTCCATCGCGTGATTCCCGGTTTCATGTGCCAGGGAGGCGACTTCACGAACGGTGATGGCACGGGCGGCAAATCGATCTACGGCGCGACGTTCGAAGACGAGAACTTCACCCTCAAGCACACCGGCCCCGGCATCCTCAGCATGGCCAACGCGGGCCCAGGCACCAACGGCTCGCAATTCTTTCTCTGTACGGCGAAAACGCAATGGCTCAACGGCCACCACGTCGTTTTCGGCAAGGTCGTAAAGGGCATGGACGTCGTTAAGAAGATCGAATCACTGGGCTCGGAATCCGGCGAAACGAAAGCCAAGATCGTGATTGCTGATTGCGGTCAGCTTTAGGCCGGCTTCGCGCAGGCTGTGGATTGGTCGTCAGTTCGTCGTTGGCGTCGCGGAGGGAGGAGCCGTTTGATGCCGCCGGGGAGCGCCTTTTTTCATCAGCCACACTTCTGAGACGAGCGTTCCCCAACCGCCCGTGTTGCGCCAGACGGTCACGTCGGAATTCAATCCCGCGCCGACGCCAGGCTGCTTCTTCAGCCAGAGGGTCAAGCGGCCATCGGCGGTCGCCGCTTGGGGGATGTCGAACTCGAAGAAGTCGGCGCGGTTCTCCGGCAGCTCGAGGTTTTCGGCCAGGGGATAGTTGTCGGCGTAGATCGATTCGCTCTTTTGGGGTTGGCGGGAGGCGTAACGGCGGGCATAGCGCGGCCGGACGAGGGTGAGGCGAACGCGGTATTGGGCGGCACGATC
>CAYWOV010000771.1:0-2782 GCA_964459965.1 uncultured Planctomycetaceae bacterium
TCCCGGCGTCGATCAAGCGATTCGCGGTGCTCGAATGCTACGACAACGTCCGCCCCCATCGCCTGCCGCCCGCCCTGCGGGACGAGAATCCCACGGGCAAGATGTGGCGCTTAATCGACGGCACTTGGACGCAGCAGTGACCGCTTATTGGCGTGACGCGATCGCGTTAATCGCGTCCGCTATTTTCATCGTCGCCGGTGCCGCTACGTTCTGGTGGTCCGGCGATTTGATGCGATGGCTGATTTGGATGGTCGGCGAGGAACGGGCTCTGGGTGCGGGCAATGTGATCCGTAATCAGAGCGGAGCGCTTCTGACGAATCCCATGGCGATGATTCGGTGGACGATTCCATTCTGGATTGCCGGATTCGTTCAGATCGCTACCGGCATGACACTGGCGTGGTTTGGAGTATGGAATCGGCGCCGCAAGCGTTATCCGAAGGCAACCTAGCGGCGACTCAATGGCGGCCGTTGCGCCAGCGGTATTCGAAGAGCGAGCCGCGGCCGGCGGTGAGGCCGGGCCATTGCGGACGCTGCCACGTCGTGGGTTGGCCGGCGGAGTGATCGCCGGCGAAGTGGAAGAGTTGGTCGCCCGAGTGCCAGGCTTCGGCCTTTTCCGGCTCGTCATCGGGAATGCCCAGGAGCCGCTTGCTCCATTGCATGAGTTGCAGACTCAGGAACAACAACACGCACATCACGAAGCCCATCGCCGGAACGAAGAGACCCAGCGAGAAGAGTCGCTCTGCCGGCGGCCAGATGTGTTGCCAACCGAGGAGGACGACGAGTGTCGCCAGGCTGAGGTAGGGGCCGTAGGGGATCTCGCGCTCGCGGCGGAAGACGAACAGGGCGGCCACCACGACGAGAGCACAGACCGGGGCGAGGAAGAAGACCACGAGCGTGGGCTGCCAGCCGAGGAAGCTGCCGATTGTCGCCATCAGGATCACGTCGCCGAAGCCCATCGCCTCGCGCTTGAGCACCCAGTGGCCGATGATGCGGACCAACCAGATCGAGCCGCCGCCCACCACGAGGCCCGCCAGGCTGACGGCCAGGCCGTGCAGGTGCGGATGGGCGGCGATCCAGGCGGGCACCGGGGTCGCGGGAATCAGCGGGCGAAAATGCGTGCTGGAGATCGAAGCCAGCGCGTCGAGGACGTTAATGTCCTGAAACCAGACAGGAACGATGTAAAGGCAGCCCATCAGGCAGCCGCCCAACACGCCGACCACCATTGCGGGCAGAGTTGCGCCGTCGGGGATGATCCGCAGGTCGAAGTCGATGAACGTGGCGACGACCAGCGCCTCGATCAGCACCATGTGGTAGGCCCAGCGCCAGAAGACGACCATGATGGGCGAGAAAAATGTGGACGCCGGGTCCCCGTGTGGGCCCATCGGCGAAAAGAGGCAGCTGTCCTGGAGTGTGCCGTGCCAACTCGTCGGCACTTCGCAAAAGAAGACCAGCAAGAATAGCAGGCCGTTGGCCGTCTCGATCAGCGGATAGCGGGGCGAGATGCGGAGTCGGCAGAAGCGGCAGCGGCCGCGGAGCAGGATCCAGCCCAGCACCGGCACGTTGTCTTTGCGGAGGAGCCGCTTGCCGCAGCGAGGACAGTGCGACGGGGGCGACCACAAACCGCGGAGCTGGTCCCGCAGCCGTTCGGAGCTGGGCAGGCGGTAAATGCAGACGTTCAAGAAGCTGCCGATCACCGCGCCGATCGCGAACAGATACGGGACCAGAAAAACTAACGGCAGGTCAAAGCGCATCACGGCCCGCTGGCCTCCCGCGCTCCGGCACCCAGGCAGAGCACGATTTCCTCGACGATGGCCGCGATCGAGCGACCGTCGATATCGACGGTGATCGTCGCGCATTGACGATAAATCGGCTCGCGGAGGGCCAGCATGTCTTCAATCTCACCGCGGCCGCCGGCGGCGGTCAGATTGGGACGACGGTGGCGGTTGTTGGGATCGGCGGCGATTTGGCGCTCGATGGTGTCGACCGAGGCCCGCAGCCAGACGGCCGGCCCGGCGGCGCGGATGCGATCACGCGTGCCAGCGTCGAGTATGGCCCCGCCCCCGGCGGCGAGCACGATCCGTTGTTTCGCGAGATATTCGGCCATCAGGTCGCGCTCGCGGGTGCGAAAGCCGGCTTCGCTTTCTTCGGCGAAGATCTCGCGGATGGTGCGCCCGGTCCGTTGTTCGATTTCGGCGTCGGCGTCGATCGCCTCGAAGCCAAGCCGCGCGGCGAGCGGCCGAGCGACGCTCGTTTTTCCCGTTCCCCGATAGCCGATCAGCGTCACCACCATGGCTCACATCGCGATCGTGGGGAAGAGGAGGGGGCGGCCACGAAATAGGGTGAGCAGGCGGCCGCAAAGCGGGCCTTGTCCCACCCGACGTCTGCGCATTGCATCGACTGGATCACCGCGTTCGACCTCCTACGAATGCACGGCCGAGATGCCGCGGCGCAGGGCGTCGCGCATGACGTCGATGGGGGCGGCGCGGCCTGTGAAATATTCATACTGCAAAGCGGCTTGTCGCACGAACATTTCGATGCCAGAGATGGTGCGGCAGGAATGCTGCCGGGCCTCTTTCAGAAACAACGTGTTTTCCGGGTTGTAGACCGTGTCGAACACGATCATATCGTCGCGGAACCAGTTCATGGGGAACGGTGTCTCGTCGACGTCGGGGAACATGCCAATCGGCGTGCAATTCACCAAAATGTCGGCAAAAATGGCGCCGCGATTTTCCCATTGAATCTGCTGGCAGCCCAGCCGTTCGGCCAGCGAGACCGTGCGGGC
>CAYWOV010000772.1:0-2768 GCA_964459965.1 uncultured Planctomycetaceae bacterium
GTGAGCTGCCGCACGTTGGAGCCGTCGGCGTCCATCACATACAGATTCGGATTGCCGTTGCGCGTCGATGTAAACACGATGTGCTTGCCGTCCGCGGAGAAGCTCCCTTCGGCGTCGTAGCCGGTCGAGTGCGTCAGCGCTTTCAATCCCGAGCCGTCGAGATTGCACTCGTAGATCTCCATGTAAGGATCGAAATTCCACTGATAGCGGCGATGTCCGCCGCGGGCCGCTTCTGCGCGTCCTTGTCGCTCGGTCTCGGCCATGTTGGGGTCGCTGTGTGACGAGGCGAAAATCAGCTGCTTGCCGTCGCGCGAAAAGAAGCTGCACGTAGTACGACCGTGGCCCGTGCTGATCCGCCTGCCTTCGCGCTCATCGAGACGTTGAATGTAGATCTGATAAAACGGATAGCCGACGGGATACGCCTGGTAGCAAATCAATTGGCCGTCGGGCGAGAAATATCCCTCGCCGGCCCGCGGCAGACCAAACGTGACCTGCCGCAGGTTCGACATGTGCTTGGCTTCAAGCTCCGTCAATCCCGGATCGTCGGCACGAGTGACAACAGGCGCCAGCCCCGTAACCAGAGTCAGGGCCACGGCACACAGCAAGTAAGTTTTATTGCGCATCATCACGCCATTGTGGCACAGTTGGGGCTTTGCGACAATTGGCCGCTGCGACTCCAAATAAAGGATCGAGTGCCAATATGCCGGGACAGATTTCGCGAAAGATTTCATTTTGCGCCTTTGCGTTGCCTCTCATTTTGCATTTGCTGATTGCGGATTGCCCGGCGCGGGCCGACGACTGGCCCGGTTGGGGCGGACCGAAACGCGACCTGGTCTGGCGCGAAACGGGAATCGTCGAAAAATTGCCGAGCGGACTCTTGCCCCGCGTCTGGTCGACGCCGCTGGCGGAGGGTTATTCCGGGCCGGCTGTCGCCAATGGCCGCGTCTACATCACTGACCGTCAGAAGGAAAAGCAAAACGAGCGAGTGCTCTGCCTCGATGCGGAGACGGGGAAAGTTATCTGGATCCACGAATATCGAACGCCGCACTATTCCATCAGCTATCCGGCCGGTCCCCGCTCGACGCCCGAAATTCACGACGGCCGCGTCTACACCATCGGCGCGATGGGGCAGATGTTCTGCTTCGACGAAAAAACGGGAGCCGTCTTGTGGTCGAAGGATTTCGTCAAAGACTTCAACACCAAACTTCCCATCTGGGGCATGGTCGCCTCACCCCTTGTGGACGGCGACCAATTGATCACGATGGTGGGAGGCGAGAACGCGCTCGTTGTCGGCCTCGACAAGGCGACGGGCCGCGAGCGCTGGCGGGCACTTGACGATCCCGAGGTCGGCTATTCGCCCCCCGTGATCTTCACCATCCACGGCAAGCGGCAGCTCATCGTCTGGCACCCGCGTTCCATCACAGGGCTCGAACCGGAGTCGGGGAAGCAACTCTGGGACGTTCCCTACTCCGTCAAAGTTGGACTCAGCATCGCCACGCCGCGAAACGTGGGCGACCGGATTTTCGTCACCTCGTTTTACAACGGCCCGCGGATGATCGAGGTCGGCGACGACGGCTTGAGCGCGAAGATCTTGTGGCAGGGGCACAGCGACAGCGAAATCGTAACCGACGGGCTGCACTCGATCATCCCCACCCCCATCTTCGACGGCAAATACATCTACGGCGTTTGCAGCCACGGCCAGCTGCGTTGCCTCGACGCGTCCACCGGCAAACGACTGTGGGAGACGCTGGCGGCGACCGGCAAAGGCCGCTGGTGGAACGCGTTTCTTATTCCGCACGAGGACAAGTATTTCATCCACAACGAACAGGGCGACCTGATCATCGCCCGGCTGAGTCCCCAGGGCTATGAGGAATTGAGCCGCGCCAAGCTCATCGAGCCGACGCGGGAAGTCCTGCGGCGGATGACGATCTGGTCGCATCCCGCCTTTGCCATGAAGAGTGTTTTTGCACGCAACGACAAGGAAATCGTCCGCGTGTCGCTGGCTGCCGACAAAGGCGCTCTCAGCCAGGCCGCACCGAATCGGTCGGCGGACCAAAAGTAGCAGACCATGACCGAGACGCTCGACATTCCGTCGGATCCGTCGCAGGAAGTCGTCATTCAGGCTGACGATTTGTTGGACCTGATGGTCCACATGCTGAAACAGAAAGGCATGTACGAAGCGGAAGCCCGGATTGGGGCGACCCGGCTGATCGAGGCCGACTTGCGCGGCATTCATTCGCACGGCAGCCGTTCGCTCTGGCGGTATCTCGAAGCCATCGATAATGGCGGCATCGATCCGCGGACCCAAGTCCTGACCGAGCGCGAAACGCCCGCGATGGCCGTTCTCAACGGCGGCAAAGGATTGGGCCACGTCGCGGCGACGAAGGGTATGCACCTGGCCATTCAAAAGGCGCGGGCCGTCGGCACGGGGACTGTCGCTATTTCCCGTGGACAGCATTACGGTGCCGCCTCGGTCTACGCGCTCATGGCCGTCGAGGCGGGCATGATCGGATTCACCACCACGAGCACCGGCCCGGCCTCCGTTGCCGCTTACGGCAGCCACAACCCTGCGACGGCCAACAATGCCTTGGCCTGGGGCGTGCCCACGCGCTCCGGTGCGCCCTTCGTGCTTGACATGGCGTGCGGTGTTTCGTCCTGGGGCAAGGTGGAGAGTTTCAAACTCTACGGCCTCGAGCTTTCCACCGATTGGGCGTTGGATGCCGAGGGCAATCCGACGCAGGATCCGCGCGTGGCCAAGATTATGCTGC
>CAYWOV010000773.1:0-2765 GCA_964459965.1 uncultured Planctomycetaceae bacterium
TATCTTTTCGCCGAGCAGGTCACCTTGCGAAAACAGGCCATCCGCACGCAGGAAGTGGCCGCGGCGATCGCCTTTTTGATCAGTCCCCGATCGTCCGGAATCAATGCCCAGGGCATCGTGATCGACGCGGGAATGGGCATCAACTATTTTGATCGCCAAATCATTTCCGGCCAGGGCGAGCGGCCCAATCGCTTCTATCCGTGTCGCGGCCCTGGTAAAACGGGCGGTTATGACGCGTTCGATCTTTTGTCGAGACCCGCGCAATCCGCGCGACGTTTTCGGTCCGCTCGCCGTCGACCAGCTCGCCGAGTTCGTCAAGCAGGGACGGATTCGGGTCACCGACCAGGTCTCGTTCGACGAACAAGCGTGGATGCCGGCCACCGAACTCGAGCCGGGGCTGTTTCCCGCCCTACCGCGGGACCTTTTGGCGGGCGAGCCCCCCTGGAAACGGATCGCCATGCAGGCCGTCGACTGGCTCAAGACTGTTGCGATCGCCGTCTGGAATTACATCAAATCGACCGCCGAATTTTACTGGACGCAACGCAGCGAATTGCGGCTGATGGCGATCGATTATTTGCCCTTTTTGCAAGATCCCGGCTCCCGCCGCGAAATTCGCGTCACGGCCGAAGACCACAACGAGGCCGTCGCGTTCGAGAACAAACAATGGCGGGTCGACCTTCCGGACTGCTGCGTCGTCTGCGGCGAACCGGCCGACGGCGATTGGAACACGGAGCAGCGCTCGATCCCCGACCTGACATGGCCGTTCATGGCTCCCATTTTGGGACTGCTGTTCGGCATCGCCGGCTGGATTTTTCGCTGGGACAGCGACGGACGATGGCTGATCCCGCTCGGTGTGTTTGCCGGATTTCTGATCGGCTACCGCCTCCGCCGCGAAACGGTCGTCACCATCCGCTATCGCCGCTGCCGAGAGCATCTCAACCGCACGCGAATCCCCTGGCTGCGGGTTTATCGCAAGACGGTGATCATCGGAGTCGGCGACCGCAAGGTCTGGCGGCGGTTCTTTCACGGAGATCGCAGCATGGAAACTCCGCTGACCGTGCCGCCTGAATACGACCGGGTCAGCGAAACGATGCCGTTTCCTTCCCACCCGCACGAATCCGCTGCGCCCTCTCCGACGATGCCCCTCATCGACGACTCGGAAATGGATTCCGGCCACGAATCATCCCAGCCCGCAACTTGAGCCGAAAACTCCGATGCACAACAAATTGATTGGCTTACTGCTCCTGGCCGGGCTCTTTGGCGCCGGATCGACGGCGACAACGTACGGCGGGGACGAATTATTCGTCGCAACTCCGCTCACCAAGCCGGGTGAATTCACGATCGGAATTGAGGGTCCCAACTGCGACGCGCGGGGCAACATCTACGCGGTCAATTTCGCCAGGCAGGGAACCATCGGCATCGTCACTCCCGAGGGGCACGGCGAAGTCTATGTGACGCTGCCCGAGGGAAGCATCGGCAACGGCATCGTCTTTGATCGCAAGGGCAACATGTACGTCGCCGATTACACGGGCCACAACATCCTCTTGGTCGATCCGAAGACCAAAAACATCCGGGTTTACGCCCACGAATCGGCCATGACGCAGCCCAACGACATCGCCATCGCACCGGACGGAACGATCTTCGCCAGCGATCCGAACTGGAAAAACGAAACGGGCCGCATTTGGCGCGTCGATACGGACGGCAAAATAACGCTCGCAGCCGTCCGGCAGGGAACGTCGAACGGAATCGAGGTCAGTCCCGATGGAAAAACACTGTACGTCAACGAGAGCGATCAGCGCAACATCTGGCGGTTCACGATCACGCCCGATAAGCAGCTGGTCAACCGCACGTTCATCCGTCGCTTTAAAACACACGGATTCGACGGCATGCGGTGCGACGTTGACGGAAATCTGTACATCTGCCGCTACGGCAACGGCACGGTCGTCAAAATGACGCCCCAAGGCAAAGTCCTGCACGAAGTTTCCGTCTTGGGAAAGCGGCCGAGTAATTTGTGCATCGGCGGACCGGACGGACGCACGGTTTACGTGACGGAAGTCGAGCACACCCGGCTCGTCCAGTTTCGCATCGACCGACCGGGCCTCGCGTGGAAACGCTGGCAGGAACGGGACTAACCGGACTTTTTTCGTTCAGACGGCCGTCCAAATCACTCGGCCAAATCACTCAGCCGGCTCCAACACGGAGACCTCCAGGCAGGCCATGCGGTAAAAGAGCCCCTGGGCTTCGCAAGTGCGGAGGTACGATTCGGGAATGGCCGCGAGTGTCGCGTCGTCCCATTCGATCACATACTTGGTCGTCGGCTTTTTTCCGCTCGCCTCGACCACCGCCCCCGTCCAACCGCCGCAGGACACTTCGGGCACTTCGGGAATGTTCGTTCCCGCCTTGACGCGCACACGGGCCCCCACGGCCAACTCGTCGCTCGTCTTTTTTTTCGCCATTGTCGTCCCACGCAGTTCTCAGGCCGAGAGTGAAAGCGACGGCCTTTCTTGATTGAATTCCGCCGGCCCTTCGCGGCACCACTTCCGAACCGGTTGTAGTTTAACTTGGATTATTTGCAAGGAAACCCCGACCACCCAACAGGGGCGACGGTCGATCGGGCAGAGATCCAGTCGATTCGTTCCGGGAGCGGCAGAATGTTTCAAGACGCCGCCAAAAAGTTGTCGGCGACGAGAAACCGCGTCCGCGGGCGATGCCGCAATCGCCGTTGGCCAACGGATTTCGGAAATTGTGAATTTTCGACCACGGCC
>CAYWOV010000774.1:0-2757 GCA_964459965.1 uncultured Planctomycetaceae bacterium
CCGCCGTAAGCCGGGTAAAATTGAACGGGATAGCCCACTGCCGGCCCGTTCGCGGGAACTGCCTTCTCCGCTGAAAAGCTCTGATACGTTTGGCTATTGGACTGAGCCATCTGCCCATCGGGCTGCGCGGTCTGTCCGGCCGTGGCAGCCGGAGCGGGCGCCGCCTGATAGGTCATCGGCGCTTGCCATCCGCCGCCGTCCAGCGACCGTGACAGCCAGCCCGCGCCTCTGGGCGGCCTTCGTGATCGCCGGTCCGGGTATTAATTGAGACCGGTCGCCATTCACTCCTGCACGAGGCGAACGGCTCAACCGGATGGGAATCGTTCTACTCGATCCCCGCGCCGAACGAGTCGTCCTGGTCGGCTCGCGCCGTTTGGCGGGCGCCGTGATGGGCCCCCTGATGAGCGACCGTGTTGTAGCGCGGGTTGGCCGGCGCGTTGTGGTGCTGTGGAACCGAATCTGCGGCGGCCGGCTCGATGCGGTGCGAGCTCTCGTCGGTCCGCACGATCCGCGGCGGCGAGTATTCTTCCTCAAACGGCTCGCGGAGCGTGGCGTAATGCTCCTCGCCGTAATCATCATAGGTGCATAAATACCCCGGCTCCTTCGAGCGAACCAGTTCTTGCTCGTAGGCCTCGATCACGCTCCGCTGAATCAATTCGCGGCAGTCGGAATTGATCGGATGGGCTATGTCGGCGTAGAGCTTGGCCCGGCCGTCGGTGTCCTTGATGGCCCGCTCTTCGTCGAGCTTGGCTCCGCACTGGTTGCAATGCAGTGCGCGAAGGTGGTTCTTGGTGTGACACCGCGGACAGCGGTCGGTCAACTTGCGGCTGGGCATCGCCACAAACGAGCCCTTGGCCCCCTGGATGATTTTGAGATCGCGGATCACGAAGCAGGAATCGAACGTGATCGAGCAGAAGGCCTGCAGCCGTTCGTGCGGATCGTCCATCAATTTGATGCGTACTTCAGAAATTTCCACGGCCGTCCTCCTTGTCGGGGCGATTTTCCAGTGCTGAAAAGCACTCTCCTGTTGCGGCGGCTTCCGTTGTCTTCCGATTTTCGCCGCGAGCCCGCATAACGTCGTTCGCTTGCGCTCTAAGGCCGAGTCTCGGCGACCCACACGTGTCCCACGCGGGCCGCCCGAAGACGGCTGGCAAGGGCCCGTGCGTGGCGGCGGCTATGGCACAGGCCGAAGCACGCCGTCCCGCTGCCGCTCATCAAGCGGCCCAGCAGGGGCAGTTTCGAGAATCGGCTTTTGAGCTCTTTCACCTCCGGATTCAGTTCGAGCGCCGGCTCCTCCAAGGCATTGTGCAGGAACCGGCCCACACGATCGATGCGTCCCGCGCACAGCGCGTCGGCGACGTTGGCAACCTTGTGAATTTGTGCGGGGACCCGGCAGTGCTTATAGACCAGCGCCGTCGAAAGGCCCGTCCAGGGACGGGCAATGACGAAGTGCAGTCCCATCGGCACCCGCAGAGGCTCGATGATTTCGCCGCGCCCGTGACAAACGGCAGCCGACGTCCCGTCGACAAAGAAGGCGACGTCGCTTCCGAGTTGCGACGCCAACCGTTGAAGCTCGGGCTTGCCCAGCTTCAACTTCCAAAATCGATTCAAGGCCATCAGCGTCGCGGCGGCATCGCTCGACCCTCCGGCCAAGCCCGCGGCAGCGGGAATTCGCTTCACCAGGGTGATGTGAACTCCCGCCTCGACGCCTGCGTGCTCGCGGAGTAGTTGGGCCGCCTTGACCACGAGATTCTCGGCACCAGCGGGAACGGTCGCTTCCGCCGCTACCGAACTCGATAGTGTCGTACTCGATGGGTCGACCCGCGTTGGGGCCGGGGCCTCCGTGCGGACCCCCCTCCCCGAACAGCGCAAACGAATTTCGGTCGAGTGTTCCTCCGTGAAGATCAGGGTGTCTAGTAAGTTTACGGTCACCATGAGCGTCTCCAGCTCGTGGTAACCGTCCTCTCGTTTACCGAGAATCTCCAGAAACAGGTTCAGCTTGGCCGGCGTATGCACGACCAGCGACGGGCCGACTTGCCGAAATCGCATCGGCTAAGCCCCCCGGCTTGCCCCGAACCGAACTCTCTGGACGATCGAACTCACGTCAAAAAGGAAACGTTACTGAATTAAAAAATACAGCACTCGACGCTCGAAAAATCATTCGGCGGAGAAGGGTCGTTTCGGATCGGCTCACCGCGAGGGTCAATCAAATTGAGACCCCAGAGAGAGCCCTTCCTGGACTCGGCCGTTCCCCCCTTTTGCTCTCGCGAACATGTCTTTGCGACACTGTCTTTGTCCTTCATTTTCGGCCAATTGCGAAAAGCCGATTTTGGGACAATAAGACTGCGAGGATATTAACAGCGGCGGCGAAAAGCGTCAAGATGCGTGTTCACGCGGCGTCCGCGCATTAGCGCGCGGATACCTTCGCAGCCGTGCATTGGGCACGGGCCCGCGGTTAAATTTTCGGGCATGCTGGGGCTCGGTTTACCGTGCACCATGCTGGCTTTGATGCACGCGGGCGACCCTATCTAATAATACCCGTCCAAGTCGACCATTGTGGCTCCAATTTTGCGTTGAAAGGTGCACTCATGTTTATGAATTTCTGGGGATCAGAAAGCTGAGATGATGCGCGGCATGGATCAGCACGAGATCATTCCATTGTTGTTTCGTGAGAGGGCCGAAAAAGGGATGCGGGAAGGGAGGGGTCGTCATTTCCTGAAATGCGGCGACTTCGGAACGGAACTGGTCGACGGCGGC
>CAYWOV010000775.1:0-2755 GCA_964459965.1 uncultured Planctomycetaceae bacterium
TTGTGCCGATATCACCGAACACGACTCCAAGCGCACCCAACACGAGGGCGGCGAGGGTTGCCTTGTGTTCGCTGTGTACAGCGGTGGCGCCACTGGTTGGCACGAGCGCCGGGGCTTCTGCCTGGATTTCTGATGAGGCCATTTTGTCTCCCGATAAACCTCACCATTGGATAGATTCCATTCCCTTCCGGCAAGGCGGACACGCGCTGCGAATGACTCGGCGCGTATTGCCGCGCGCATTCGAATTGCAATTCGCTGCGGCACGAGCAATCTTCGGCCGTTGCCTGGCGGCGGACTGAGTAGATGGACGCCGCCGCAGGGCGCGCGGAGCCACAACTCGAGACGTGAAAGCGACGTAAGTCATTGCCGGAGGAGGGACTCGAACCCACACACCCTGTTACGGATACTGGATTTTGAATCCAGCGCGTCTGCCAATTCCGCCACTCCGGCCGTTGGTACGGAACGTACAGCCTGTGGGCGGCCCCCGTCAACCGATTGGCCTTTCGGATGCGCCGCCGAGCGCCCCGAGCCCTCAGCCGATCGCGGTTTTCGTCCGCTCGATCGAAATCACGAGCGACTTGGACGCCGGTTGATTGCTTCCGTCGGCCGTATTGCGCAGCGGCACCAGGACGTTTGTTTCCGGGTAATAGGCAGCCGCGCAGCCGACCGGAATCTGATACGGGACGACCTTGAACCGTTCGGCCCGGCGCGTTTCCGATTCATAGTGGCTGATCAGGTCAACCCACTCGTACTTCTGGAGACCGAGGCGCGAGATGTCCTCCGTGTTGAGAAAAACGACTCGCCGGCCGTTGAAAATGCCCCGATAGCGGTCGTTCTCACTATAGATCGTCGTGTTGAACTGATCGTGGCTGCGAATGGTCATCAAAAGCAGCCGGCCGTCTGCCACGGGCAGCTCGGGAATCGGGTGGACGACGAAGCCGGCCCGCTTCGAGGGTGTATTGAATTTGCCGTCATGGGGCGGGTTGGGAAGATAGAAACCGCCCGGCTGCCGCACGCGAACGTTGTACTGCGTAAACCCTGGTACGACATGTTCGATATGTTCGCGGATGCGATCATAGTTCTCGATCAATCCTACCCAATCGACAGTCGTGCGGTCTTGCAGAGTCGCGCGTGCGATCCCGGCGACAATGGCCGGCTCGCTGCGTAGATGTTCGGACGCCGGCTCGAGCACGCCCCGCGACATGTGCACGACGCACGTCGTGTCCTCCACGGTGACGAACTGCCAACCTGATTTTTGAAAATCCTTTTCGGTTCTCCCCAAGCAGGGCAAAATCAGCGATTGCTCGCCCGTGATGAGATGGCCGCGGTTGAGCTTGGTCGAGATCTGCACCGTCAACTTGCAACGGGCAAGCGCCTCCGACGTGTAACTGGTGTCCGGCGTCGCCGAGAGGAAGTTTCCTCCCAGGGCGATAAAGACCTTGACCCGCCCTTGATGCATGGCTTCGATGGATCGGACCGCGTCGAAGCCATGTTTGTCCGGCGGCGTGAAGGAGAATTCTTCGCCGAGTGCCGTCATGAACTGCGGACTCATTTTCTCCCAAATGCCGACCGTGCGATCGCCCTGCACGTTGCTGTGACCGCGAACGGGGCAGAGGCCAGCGCCGCGGCGTCCGATGTTTCCCCTGAGAAGCGCGAAGTTGACGATGGTCTGCACGTTGCCGACGCCGTTTCGATGTTGGGTGATGCCCATCGCCCACGTGCAGATCATCCGCTCAGACTTGATCGCGATCTGCGCGGCTTCACGGATCAGTTCGCGCGAGAGGCCGCTGTGCTTGACGATGCGGTCCCAGCTCTCGTTGCGGAGATCCGCGGCGAAATCCGCGAAGCCTTGGGTGTCGTGTTCGATAAAATCGTGTGCGAGAACTTTGCCGCCCGTGCGGTCGTCCTCTTCGAGCATCTCTTTCATGATGCCCTTGAGCACGGCCACGTCGCCGTTGATGCGGACCGGAAGAAACAGACAGGCCATCGGTGTGCCGGGCAGCAGGCAATGCACCGGCTCCTGCGGATTCTGAAATTTCATCAAGCCGGGCTCGACCAGCGGATTGACGCTGACGATCTTGCAACCGTTGCGGGCCGCCTTCTGCAATTCCGTCAGCATCCGCGGATGATTGGTCCCCGGGTTCTGACCGATGACGAAAATCGCGTCCGCATGTTCGAAATCCTCGATGCGGACCGTCGCCTTGCCGATGCCGATCGACTCGGTCAAGCCCGTGCCGCTCGATTCGTGACACATATTCGAGCAATCGGGCAGGTTGTTCGTGCCGAATTGCCGCGCGAAGAGACCGTATAAAAACGCGGCTTCGTTGCTCGCCCTGCCCGAAGTGTAGAACGCCGCCTCGTCCGGCGAATTGAGCGCTCGCAACTCGCGGCCGATCATCTGGAACGCGTCGTCCCAAGAAATCGGTTGATAGTGGTCGTCCCCTTTGCGACGAACCATCGGATGCGTGATCCGCCCCAGTCCGTCGAGCCACGTGTCGTGCTCGTTCAGCATTTCGGAAATTGAATGGCGAGCGAAAACTTCGGGCGTCAATCGCTTCGTCGTCGCCTCGAACGCCACGGCTTTGGCACCATTTTCACAGAATTCGGCAACTTTGCGCTTGCCGTCCGGATCGGGCCACGCGCAGCTCGGGCAATCGAAGCCGTCTTTCTGATTTACTTTCAGCAGCGTTTGAAAAGTGCGTTTGACGCCCATTTCCTTGAAGCCGAAATGGGCCGTCTCGTAGACCGCGTAGAG
>CAYWOV010000776.1:0-2749 GCA_964459965.1 uncultured Planctomycetaceae bacterium
AAACGGGGCATCTCGGCGGCCGACTCATAGACGTTGTTGAGCATTCGCGCAAAGAAAGAATCGATCGGTTGGTTGATGAGTGCCTGCACTCCCGACATGTAACTGGCCGGGGGCATCGAGTGTTCCGCTCGCAAGGTGTTTTGGTACTGGGCATAGAAAAGTCCCAGCGTCGCGGCGACTCCCACCAAAAGGGCGACGGAGTTGCCGGCCACTCGCAGGCGGGAAGTCGATCGTGGTTGCAACAAAAGTCCGAGCGCGCACGCCACGACCAGCGCGGCGCCCGCCACGCGCACCCAGCACGATGCCAGCATGGCCAACGTGCCCCATTCGAGCGCCCACCTCTCGCCCCGCAGGCCGCGGAGGAAACCGAGAAGGGCCGTTAGCACGAGCAGAGTAAACGGCATATCACTGAGCTGCAGTCCGCTCATCACGTGCAGCAGCGAATTGAAACCCAAAAGACAGGCCACGAGGACCGCAACCGGCTTCGAGGCCAATTCCGAAATCAGCAGGTAGCTCACCCAAACCGACAGCAATCCGATCAAACCCATGGCCACGTTGAGGCACAGCATGCTGCCCAGGCCGACCCGCTCCAATGCGGCAAGAAAGTACGGGAATCCTGGCGGCACGAAGGCATGAGGATGGCCGTCGAGTGAATAGCCGTGGCCTTGAGCGATGCTTCGGCCCAACATCAGGTACAGAGCACTGTCGGGCGTCGGCAGCCAAGACGGGGTAACGGCCAGCGCGAACCAGATCACGATGCCCGCCGCGGCGTATCGCTTCATTCCGTCCAATCGCGCCGCGACGTCGTCGAGCGATGCGGTGCGAAGAGGGGAGAGGGCGCTCGCGGCGTTTGACATCGGCGTCCAATGTTTCCTGGCAGGCCTGAACCGCGATTGCCGGGTTTCTCGGCGGGCTTTTTTCGGCGGGCGTATCCTCGTCAGCCGGCTTTGGCGAACGGCTGTGATTCCGATAAAGCGTCGGCCGACGAATCGTCGCTCCATTGGGGATTTAACTGCTCCCTCGCGTCGGAGATCCGCAGCACATTCGGGAGGGATTCTTCAAGGCCTTCCGGCAGTTTCGCGTTGTTGATTGCGATCCACCGCGCCAGTTCGACCATCCTCGCCTCCTGGCTGCGAAGTTTCGCGTAAAGCTGGAGGCAGGTGTACGACAAAAACACGAGCATGAAGTAATTGATCGCATCGACACCGCGCCCCACTCCCAGCAGGGATGCCATCCAGTTGCTGATCTCGGGAAACGAGACCAGGACCGCGCCCATCAGCACGAAGGCCAGCACGAAGACGCGATCGATCAGCCGGGTTCGGTTGCGAGTGAAGTACAGAACGGTCCCGACCAAAAACATCGTCAACAGCAGAATCTGGATGTTTTTCATTGGAACAGCTTCGTCATAAGCAGTTCAAAGACGATGTTGAATCCGTTCCACAGCGATTGTCCCTTCGCGACCGAGTACTCCGAATAGACAACCGTGATTGGCCGCTCCGCATAAGCCAGGCGATGCGAGCGGATCTGATGCAGGATTTCCGACGCGTGGGCGTAGCCGTTTTCGCGAAACTGAATGCGTTGGGCCGCGTCGCGCGTCAAAGCCCGCAGGCCGTTGTGGGCGTCGGTCAACAGCACGCCGGTCAGTACGAAGTTGACGTACGTGGCACCGCGCAGAAACACACGTCGGCGGAACGGAACGGCGGCGGCCGACGACCGGTTCAGAAACCGGGATCCAAGGGCCACGTCGATTTTGCCTTCCAAGAGCGGCTCGAGCACCACATGAATGTCGATCGGCCGATGCTGGCCGTCGGCATCGAAGTGAACCACGTAGTCGGCCCCCTGTTTCAGTGCGAATGTCATTCCGGTCTGCAGCGCCGCCCCCTGGCCGAGGTTGATGGGGTGGCGCAGTCCGTAAACCGGGAGTTGTTGAATCGCGTCCCAGGTGCCGTCGCTCGAACCGTCGTCCACAACCACAACCGAGTAGCCGGCCTCGATTAGCGGGCGCACGGTCAAACCGATCACCGAGGCCTCGTTGTAAGCCGGTACAACGACGAATCGGGATTGTTCCGGCGCACCGCGCATGGCCTCCGTCTCCATCGAGGCTGGTCCGCCCTCCTGATTTGAATGCTTGGCCTTTCCCGGCGAGAGAGGCGGCGGAGTATATGCGGACCTTGCCAAGGGGCCAAGGTCAGTTTGCGCCAAACGATACGTCCGAAAAGCTCGCGGTTTCCGCGCGTCGAGACACGTCTTTGAAATTCTTTCAGAATTGGCCGTTTACGAGTGGACCCGTTCCGCGATTAAGTCTTAGCGGCAGTTTGAGTCCTCGATCGAACGAAGATGAAAAAGCCGGGGACTGACAGGCCGTCGGACGAAGGATGAAACATCATGACTCGTCGAACCGGACAGAACAGAATAGTGGCGATTGCATGCGTCGCCCTGTGTCTCGTGGTGAAGGTTTCCGGGGCGGCCGACGCGAAAAGGGAGAATGACGGCGACGAATTGAGCTCCCTCCGAAAGGCTGTTCTGGCCCGGTTCGACATGAATCACAACGGCAGGCTGGACGCGAAGGAGAAGGCCAAAGCCTATCGCGAATTGACCAGCCGCGACGATTCCGATGACGGGTTGAACGCGCTGCGAGACCAGCTTCTCGCCCGCTTCGACAAGAATGGGAACGGAAAACTGGAACGCAGCGAGGTCCGCACGGCCCTCGCCAAAGTGAACGCCAAGTCGCAAGTTGCGGGGGGCGGGC
>CAYWOV010000777.1:0-2749 GCA_964459965.1 uncultured Planctomycetaceae bacterium
GGCCGTCGGCCGCGATGGCGACCGCATCGACGCGATTCCCCAGTTTGTCGCAATTCAAACGGAAACCGGCGATTCCCTCGCTGTCCAGCGTCGGGTTGCGGGTTGCGTCGAGAAACCGCCGCTCGACTTCCATGCCGCGCTCGTCGTATTGGCTGGTAAAGCCGAACACGTTGTCGGCGTTGGCCTGCGGATTGCCGTCCTTGTCGAGGTAGTGGGTTTCACGCGCAAGGCCCGCTTCGTCAAAGACAAATTCGAGGAACGCAGCGCCGGTCCCGCCGCGGGCGCGGGGAATTCCCCGCTTATCGGCGTAATAACCCGTGGTCCGCGTGCTGAAATGAAAGCTCCAGACGATTTCGCCCGCCCGATCCAGGGCCATTTCCTCTTCGAGGTCGCCGTCGGCATTGCGCTTGTAGGCGTAACGGCACTCGCGCTTGGTCTCGTTCAGGCGGTGGATAAAGGCCGTCACGCCGTGGTCGACGCTTTGATAGCCGCGACCGTTCACCGCCTCAAACGATTGCACCTGGCCGCCTCGAGAGGTGACCTTCCAGGTCACGAATCGGCGGTGCGAATCGTCTTCGGACACCCGCCCAATTCCCTTCGGAGCGCCAAAGATTTTCGTGAAGTTGGCAAAATATTCGACTTTGGTCCGAAAATGGGCGTCCCAATAGCGGTATCCGACGAAAAAAAGAGGAACCATCAGGACGGCCGCCAGGAAGGCGAGCGATTTCGCAGGTCTGCGTTTCGCCTGGCGAAAGGCGCGGCGAATCGGGCCAACGGGCCGCGCGACGACCGCTTCGCCGTTCAAAAACCGTTCGATGTCGGCGGCGAGGTCCTCGGCCGTTTGGTAGCGACCGCGTGGATCCTTCTCGAGGCACTTTTGGACGATGGCCTCTAAGTCGCGCGGGATCTGTGGATGAAAGCTCCGCACGCGCGCCGGTTCGTCGTGCTGGATCTTCTCCATCAACACCGGCTCGGGAGTGTCGTCCGTTGCATCCAGGAAGGGATGCAGCGTCAGCAGTTCCCAGAGCGTGACACCGAGGCTGTAAATGTCAGTCCGCCGGTCAAGCTTGCCGACGGCCAGAACCTGTTGAGGACTGGCGTATCGCAGCGTTCCCACAACCTGCCGCGTCCGGGTGAGCTTTCCGTCGATGTCGTCGGCCAACTGAGCGACACCCAGATCGACCAACACGGCATGCGTGCCGTTGGCGGTGACCATGATGTTGCCCGGCTTGATATCGCGATGCACGACTCCGGCCTCGTGCAGGGCATGGGCACCGCGGGCAACTTGCAAGATGAGCTGGGCCACTTGCCGCGGGTAATCGCGGCCGGCACCCAGCGAAGGCGGTGCAAAGGCCGACGCTTCGCGCGAAATATTCGGAATCGCGGCGCGCGGGACGACCTGCGGGTCGCTCAAAGGCGTTTCCAGCAGCCGCGATTCGGCGCAGGCCGTGCTCAATGCGTCGTGCCAGGTTTTCAGGTCGACCGGCGAAGCACCTGCCTGACGCGTTTCGAGCCGCTCGCAAATCATCGAGAGCGGAACGCCCTCGACCAGCTCCATGGCATAGAACCACAGATCGCCGTCGGAGCCTGACGTGAAAACTTTGACCACGTGCGGATGATCGACGCGGCCCAGCGCTTGAATCTCCCGGTTAAAACGGGCCTCCGCCTTGCTGCCCATTCCGGCGAGCACTTTAAGGGCGACTTGCCGCCGCAGGGACGGTTGCCACGCCCGGTAAACGACTCCCATTCCTCCCTGACCGAGTTTACTGAGGAGTTGGAACTCGCCGACGGTCCGCTGTCGCGGCTGGGGGCTGGGTTCCGTCGCGTCGGTTGGCGGGTCGTCCGATGGACTGTCCGCCCATTCGCGAATTTCGGCGTCGCTCACTTCCATTTTCAGCACACGGGCCAAAAGTTCCCGCTGCTCTCCGCCCAGATCGGCGCGCTCGATGTGTAAACCGGTTGTGTAGCAAAGATAATCGGTCCGCCGCTCTCCTGGTCGGCCACAGATAAAGAGGACTTGCTCGCTTTCGGGCTGATACATGACGAGCGGGTGCAATGCCCGCAACCGTTCAATGGCCGGTCCGGAGCCGGGCGCCTCCAAGAAGACGCTTTTTCCATCCGGCAAACGGGCAGCCGCGTTCCGTGGGAGTTCAAGGGCCTCGAGGCGACGCGCCTTCTCGCCCACCAACTCGAAGCGCTCGATCAGCCAATTGCCCGAAACTTGTCGCACGTCGGCGATGTACAACAGCCGGCGTCCTGCCAGGAAGTCGACGCGTCCCAAAATTTGGGCCACACCGGCCAACAAGGCACGGGCCATCTTTTGATTGAGCTCGTCCGCCAGCTGACCGGGCGCGGCGTGCGCAAGCACCTTGTTGCGATAACTCACCAAATGGTCGAATAAGTCTTGGAGGCGAACGGCCGCCTGGCTTCCCTTCTTTTTCTTGCCGAGCATTTCCAACAGTGCCGCATCGAGCCCGGCCGCTCGCGGCAGGTCGTCGCGAGTCCGGCCCAAAAGCAATTCAGCGAGCTGTCCAAAAGGTTCGTCGCCCCGCATCGCCAGTGCGAACACCAGAAGCCGCACCAACTCCCACCATTGTCCGAGGTGCGGCCGCGCGAGATTTTTCAGCCTTTCGACGATTTGCGGATCTGGAGTTCCCTGCTCGGCGTACTCGACAATCGCGGTCGATGCCAGCAAGAGGAGAGACGATTCCCACAAATCGAATGCAGCCAGATGCCGTTTGAGCGGATC
>CAYWOV010000778.1:0-1150 GCA_964459965.1 uncultured Planctomycetaceae bacterium
ATTGAGCCGCCGGCCGCTGATTTCGCGCGTGAGCCGCGTGTAGTCGCCGTCCGGATCGTAGCCGAAGAGCGACAAGTGAAAACCGTCCTTGCCGCGGGCCGAGCCGTGGCAGCTGCCCATGTTGCAGCCGGCCTTCATGAAGACGGGCATCACGTCGAGCTTGAAGCTGATCGGCGGATCGGCCTTGGCTTGTTTCACGCTCAGCGGCAGAGTGACTTTGAGCCCCGCGTGTTCGACGATCACTTGTGTCGAGCCGTCCGCGACCGGATACAGCGTCGCCTTGTCGAGCCGCGCGAGTGAGCTGTTGGCGAGTGTGAATTTCGCCTCGGTCGTCACGTCGCGTGTAAGACCGTCGGCGAAGCGGGCTTGCACGACCAGCGACTGCCGGTCGCGGGCCGTCGTCAGTTGAACGTCCGGCGGAAAGACGCGAATCTCCGCGGGCTTGGCCGCTTCGGCTTTCGCAGGCGCAGGCGTCGCGGCCGAGACTGAGACTGAGGCTGGGGCCGGCTTGGCCTTCTCGACCGCGGCCGGGGCGACGGACACAATCGCCACAACGGTCGTTCCCAGCACGACGGCACAAGCCATCCCTTTATGAGCCAATCGCAGCATTGATTTGGACTCCGCTTTCCGACGAACAATAACAGTGGGCGATAACTCCGCCGGGAGGCCGGCGGCTTGTTTTAGTTTACTTCTCGGCCGACGCCTGAGGTTTGGTTTTTGCGTCGAGCCGCAGCTGTTCCAACCGGGTGAGCCGCTTGGTTTCGGCCTTGGGGGCTTCTTTCTTGGCGACCTTGACCGGTGCCGCGGCCGGCTTCGGCGCGGCGGGCAGCGGCTGGTCGATCCGCAGCTCCGTGCCGCCGACGTTGTGCAAGATCGGTTCGCCGTTCTCCATGATCACGACCTGGCAGAAGATATTTCGATGCGTGCCGGCCGGGCTGCCTTTGTCGGTCTTCAATTTGAAGACGAGATCCTTCATCTCCTTTTTCAAGTCGGCTTGAGGAGTGAGGACCTTGGGCGGCAGGCCCAACACGTCGACCTTGGCGGCTCCCTTAAATGGCTTGTTGACCGTCACCGTGCAGACGAGGTCAGTTTGCTGTCCCTGCTCGACGGCGGCCCGCTGCATGGCGAATTGCAAATAGGGCGGAGCGAT
>CAYWOV010000778.1:1250-2748 GCA_964459965.1 uncultured Planctomycetaceae bacterium
CGGCCCGCTGCATGGCGAATTGCAAATAGGGCGGAGCGATCTCCAGGTTCGTCAAATTCGAGGACGCGTAGGCGGCCCCGTTCACGTTGGCCTGTCCGAGCGCGAAAATCTTCCACTTCTTTATCTCGGCCCCGCCGTTGGCATTGAGCGGGAACAAAACTTCGTCCTGCCCCTTTGGGATGTCGACCGCGGGGACGCCGCCGACGCCCGGCGGCAAGAAGGGAATCTGCACATTGATCGGTTCGGTGAAACCCTTCTTGCGATGCGCACGAATCTTCAATTGCATCGAACCGCCCTGAACGAGGGGCACCTTCGGTTCGACGATTTCGATCGTGTAGGGCAATTCTTCACAGACGACGACCGCCACGCGATCGACATCACACCAGCTATATAGCGACAACCCCGGTGCGCTGATCACGAATTCGGCGTGGTTGAAAAATCCGCCGCTGATTTTTTGCTTGGGATCGTTGAGCCGCGCCTGGAAGTCGACGAGATTCCCCGCGAGCGGCGCGTCGGCAGCTGCCTCGAACACGACCGGCATCGAGCTGGCGTTGGCCGGCATCGGCTCGGCGATGATCTTCACGCCTTTCGGCATGCCCTTGGGATCCAGCACGAGATCGCCGCCGAAGTTCTCGCGCGCCGCCGTCATCTGGGCTCCGAACCGGTTGCCGCGAGCGACATAAATCTGCTGCCGCAACTGCGAATACCGGGCGACTTGCGGCAAACCCGTCGTGATCTTCGGCTCGACCGGCAAGAATTCGACGCGATACACGAAGCCTGGCCCGCCGCGTTGCAAGTGGTCGGTGATCGAAAGCACATATTCGCCGTCGGCGGGAAACGTGACACGGAAATAGGGATCAGGGCCGCGCGAATCGTCGTTCGAAACGATCCCCTGACCGGCCGCGTTGTAGAGGGTCATGACTGGGTCGATCGCCGAGCGAATCCGGCGTCCGAAGCACTCGACTTCGTATGTCTCGCCTTTCTTCGCTTTGAATTTGAAGTAATCGATGTCGCCGGGAGTTTGCAGAATTCCGTTCAGCACCAGCGGCAACTCGGCGGGCGTAGCTTCTTTGATCGAATTGTTCGGCTCCTTCTCCAACACGTTGCCGTGGTCGGAGAGGCGGAAAGGGATGCCCGACGGCGCGGTGCCGTTCGCATCCTCAGGCACCAGTTCGTAGTTCGCGATCTGCTGACTCGGCAGCTTGACCTTCTTCACGATGTCGCCCGTCGGATCGCCGAGGTAGCGAACCTCGATCTGGTCCCCCAGCTTGCCGCCGGCGGGATACACGGCGATCGGCCGCGGGAAATTGCCGACGTGCAAACGGTAGTAAGAATTACCGTCGCCGCCGTAGGAGCTTTCGCGAACCTGAATGTAGTACTTGCCGTCGGCCGGCGCGATGACAGACGCGGCCGCGTCCTGCTTCAGGAGTGGCGTGTCGTCCGCCGTGATCAGTTCGAAGCGCTTGGAATCGAGAATGGCGATGTACGGATCGAACAT
>CAYWOV010000779.1:0-2748 GCA_964459965.1 uncultured Planctomycetaceae bacterium
CGTGAGTCGGTCGAGGGCCTCGGCGCCAACGCACGCGGCCAGAATCTTGTCGTTCAGGTCAGCGTCCTCGGCCGCGAAAGATGTTAGACTGAACCCTCGGGCGGATGTGCGGAGCAGCCCGTCTTCGATGTGCTCGGCCCGCGCTAGAGCTGCCGCGTGGCGAGCGAGTTCGTCGACAAGATGCTGTTCAGTGGCCGTTGCCGGCTTCCATTCCTCGTAAAATTGTCGACGCGCGGCGTGAACAAGTTCGGAGCCGAGAATTTCCGGAAGCCGTTTCGTCGCCGTCAAGCCATGTGTGAGGGCGTTCAAGGCTGGCCCGCTCACCGGGCGACAAACCGTGCTGTCGCGCCGACTTTTTGTTTGAGAGCCGTTTTGGTCTTCCATGACTGGCCCCGCGAAGAGTGCTTCGTTATTCTCTTTAAGAGTACACCGAAACGGTACGCCTGTCAAACTGAATCGCGCATTTGTCGGCAGGACCGCGCCGTTCGGAGACGGATCAGGGAGCGTTTGCCGTCTCCAGGAAACAGGCCCTGATCTTTGGGCGCCCCAAGGCAAGTCCCGACGGCTTGCTGCTGTCATTCGACGGGCACCGGTCCGCCTGGTTGCTTTCCGTGCTTATCATCGCAGGAGTCAATCAGCGTTGTTGCATGTCCGATGGCCAGATCCAATAATGCGCCTGCACATGAGCGCCGAGCGACTGCCTCCTCGTGGCCGCGGCGCACTTTCTGAGAATCGCTTGACGCAGCGCTTTGGGAGTTCCGATGGACGCGTCTGAGGAACAAGAGGGAATTCACAGCCGATTAAAACAGGTCCTGGATAGGCTAATCGAACAGGGGACGACGCAGCAGGCGATTGCGCAAGCAGTCGGAGTGCCGTCGCAATATGTTTCCGATGTCAAATCCGGGCGAAAGCGTGTTGCGGAGCTCTTTGCGCGGCGCTTTGCCGACGGCTACAAGTTCGACTACCGCTGGTTATTGACGGGAGAAGGGAATCCTCCGCAATTCCTCAATGGGACTCCTCAAGCGCCGGCTCCCGCGCCCGTTCGCCTCCCTCTGTTTGACCACCCGATCTACGGACGACCTCAAACGGTGCCTGAGTGGAACGGGGCGATGCTTGAGCTTTCGGCCGCCGCCGCCGCGCAGGCCTGGGCCGCCAAGGAGCCGTATATTGTGCGATTCGCAAAGAACGATACCGAAGGACGTCTGAGGCAGCATGACCTGGTTTTGGTTTCACAGACTGTCAATGTCCATGCCCAGATAGAGGTCGTTCGCTACCGGAGGCAGTGTTTCTTTGCGCGCAGGGAACCCGATGGGACGTTTCGACGCATCGCCACGGGCCAATTGCTAGGGCCGGGAGCCGAAGCCGTCGGACATTGCGTGGGAATTGTCTGGGGAGTCCTTTAGTGCTAAGAGCACTATCGTGACGCGTTGACTGCCGCTTGTTTTCCGACGATTTCCGCAGCGGGACGGCTCCACCTGGATCGACGCGCTCCAAGCATTGCTGTTCGATCGAGAGCGATACGAGAGGCATCTCGACCAGAATGTCGGCAACCGAGGAAAGTTCTTATCCAGGGGGAGCGGGATCGGCGCGGCCACGTTGCGCTCGGCTGCTTGGATCTTGGGAGAGCCGATCGATCCGGCTGTGCCGCCCATCCGGCTAGCGCTCCTGGCACACCACCCATACCGTTACAAAGCGTCTGCCGTGGCGTCGACCCGTGAGCTGTCCGCGCAGTTGGCGTGGGTGATTGAAGCAGGCGCTAAATTCTTCGCCAAGGCGCGTTATCTTTCCCTGAGAGGTCGGTATTCATTCGTCTTCCAGATTTGGCGGCCTCTGGCTGCCTCAAATCGTCACTCCAGTTTTTGGCCGCATTTCGGCGCCGTCATTCTAGCGACGAATTTCGCGGTTCGGCGGGAGAGAGTCCCGCATAAATTGATCTTTCAAGTTGGCACACCACTGAGACACCGCGCGGCGGTGTGAATTGCATCACCGCGTCGCGCCAGGGCCAGGTCCGTGCCAATCGCCCACATCCCGATCGGGCCCTCACCGGGCCTGGCCGATCGACCAACAGCGTTTCGCGCACGATTTACTCGCGCCCGCCACACCCCGGGACCGCTCTGTCGCTGCTGCGGTGACGCGTCACACTCACCCTCATGGTTCGGCGATTGGCACAGCACGAACGACCCTTTGAGCGAAGTCTCTTCGGCTGGGCTCGATCAAAGAAATGAGCTGACCTGATTCAGGGTTTCAATTTCGCGCCCAATGCCAGCCGGCAACGGCGCGAGGGATCCCTTCTCGATTCGCGAATTGAGGGATCCCCGCCAGAGACGCACGTCGGGTGCGATTTCGGATGCGATGGTTGTGCTCCCGCGTGGACGCGGGGGCGGTTTGTGTTCCCCAACACAGACCGCTCCCGTGGACGGGGGCGGTCTCGCTCGACTTTGGAGACCGTTGCTATGAGTCCCTGCCAAGCTCCCACATGCCAATTGATCCGTCGTTCCGGTTTAAATCGAGCGCGCCACAACGCCCGCTTCCTGGACATGCTGCCGTTGATTCGTAAGCAGGTTCGTTTTGAGTTCCGGCATTTACCATCAAAGGTTCGCGACGAACGGGTCAATGACGCGCTCGCGCACGCCTTCGTGTTATTCGCCCGATTGGTTCGTCGCCATCGCGTGAGATTGGCTCACCCCACAGCTCTTGCGCGATACGCCGTTTACCGCGTCCGATCGAGACGGCCGATCGGATCGCGTA
>CAYWOV010000780.1:0-2745 GCA_964459965.1 uncultured Planctomycetaceae bacterium
GCGGACTTTGTTCTCGTTGCAGACCGGGATGACGCGATCGAGAAAATACGTGATTCGCTCCCAGGCCATCTCCTCGGTGACGCGGCCCGCCCGCGTGAGGGGTGTCGACGGTCGGGCCTCGGCGATTCGCCAGGTGCTGTAGGAAACGCCGCCTCGACCGGGCGTGGCATGCGTTCGCAGCACGCCGAGCAGGCTCAGGTTGTACTTGAAGGACGGGATGCCGACTTTGGCGCAGGTCTGAATCATTTTCTGAATGTCTTCGATGTCCCAGTCGCGCTCCGGGCTTTGCCCGAGCATGATGGCGCCGCGTTTTTCGTGATCGATGTGGCTCGACGTGAGGAAGGGCAGGGCCACCATATCGAGATGGATGCGGTGCGCTTCGCACAGATCGCGGGTCCGTTCGAGTTCTTCCGCCGTCCAATGGCCCCGCGGTCCGGGATTCGGCGGGTATCCGCAGATGTGTTCGACGCCGTGCCGCTTGAAAAGTTGCAGCATGGCGGGGCTCGTCGGCCCGCGCTGGCAGCCGACGTGCATCTTCACGAGATTTCGCGGTTGCGGCGCCGCGGGGGGAGTTTCCGCCCTCGCGCTCGATTGCTCGCGGCCGGCGGTCGCCAGCGTGACTCCCGCGGCAGTCAGGAATTCACGGCGTTTCATTGGTCGTTTAAATATCGCGCGACCGTGGCAGGCACAAGCGAGAGCCCGCCCGGGCAATTGGCCTTGATAGGCTACGTCTCGGAGCGCTCGGCGGGTAAGATCATAACCCACAATTCGTAAATTGAGCGGGCAGACTTTGGCGTGCGCAGACGAGTCGCCGGCTCGCGGTCTCAGTCCGGGATCACGGCCTTCCGGCCAAGGCTCTCGAATCGCCCAGAGGAAATCATGTCCGCCGAGGAACGGAATGTGGCACACGAATTCTCGAATACTGCGCCCTCCCCAGCGACTCCGGCCGCCGCTGGCAAGTCGGCAGGAGCAGGATCGACGCCGGCGCCTCCGCGCAGCAAACGGAAGGTCGTTTTCGGCGTCATCGCGATTGTGGTCGCGGCGATTCTGATCTATTTCGGCGTTCCCGAGGCGATGAAGATTCTGAACACGGTCTCGACCGACGACGCCTACGTCAACGGCCACGTGACTTTCGTCGCGGCCCGCGTGCCCGGGCAGGTGACGACTGTGTGGGTCGACGACAACGATCGCGTCAAAAAAGGCAGCGTGCTCGTCCAACTGGACAAAGAGCCGTACCAAATTCAGGTCGATTTGAAAAAGGCCGCGCTGGACACGGCACAGGCGCAATTGCTGGCGACCCATGACTCGGTGCGCGGCCAGATCGCCCAGACACGCAGCAATCGATACAAGCTGCAGCACGCGATCGAGTCCGTCGACAACCAGATCGCGCTGTTGCGAGCCAACGTCGCGGCCCTGGAGACCAAGAAGGCGCAACTCACGCGGGCCAAGGCCGATTACGATCGGGCGCTCGAGCTGCAAAAAACGGCGGGAGCCATCGCACCGCAGGAAGTCGATCAAAGGCGTGAGGCCTTCTCGGTCGGTAACGCGCAAGTCGCGCAAGCACTCGAGGCGGTGTATCAAGTCCGCGTCGGCCTCGGGCTCCCCGCGAAGCCGGAAAAAGGGGGCGACCTCAAACAAGTTCCCCCCGATCTCGATCAGAATTATTCCACCGTGCGTGAAGCCTTGGCGAATTTGCTGACAACTGCCGCTCCATTGGGCGTCTTTCCTCAGTCGTATAGCGCGTCTCCGAAGGAGGTCATTGCCGAGTTCTATCGACGCGACCCCACTGGGAACCTCGACCGCATTTACGCGCAACTGATCAAGGATTCGCCCGACATTAAGCTGGCCCAGGCGAAGTTGGAGGGGGCGCAGAGCGACTTGGATCAGGCCAAATTGAACCGGCGGTACTGCGACGTGGTGGCGGACATCGACGGCGTGATCACGCGGCGAAACGTCAATCCGGGCAACAACGTGCAGGCAGGCGAAGGACTGATGGCCATCCGCTCGCTCACTGAGATTTGGGTCGACGCGAATTACAAGGAGACGCAGCTGGGCAACCTGCGGATCGGCCAGCGGGCCGATTTGGAAGTCGACATGTACGGCAGCCACAAGACGTTTCACGGCACGATCACCGGCTTTACGATGGGGACCGGCTCGACGCTCGCGCTGCTTCCCGCGCAGAACGCGACGGGCAACTTCATCAAGGTCGTGCAGCGGTTGCCCGTCCGCATCGACTTCACCGATTACGACCCCAACAAAGACCCCTTGTTCATCGGCCTGTCGGTCGTCCCGCACGTTTGGATCAAGGAGCCGCCAGCCGACGTGCCTAATGCGGGGAAAATGCTCAGACCGCTCATGTCGGATCTGCCGGTCGGCCGGCTGCCTGAGAGTCTGCCCGTTCCGTCACCGGGCAGCCCGCCGACGAATGGCCCTCCGCTGAAAACTCGTTCACAGACGATTTCACAACCGCAAGGAGCCGAACCGAAGGCGGGCAATCAAGCCGGGAGCGTTCCGTGACCACGGTCGCGCTTCCCTCTCCGCTCGCGGCGGCCAAGCCGGCGATCAACCCATGGGTCGTCGCCGTCGCCGTGGTCATCCCCACGTTTATGGAGGTGCTGGATACCACGATCGCCAACGTGGCGCTGCGGTATATCGCCGGCGGCCTGTCGGCGGCTGTCGTTGACAGCGAGTGGGTCATCACCAGCTACCTGGCCGCCAACGCCACCATCTTGCCGATCAGCGGCT
>CAYWOV010000781.1:0-2742 GCA_964459965.1 uncultured Planctomycetaceae bacterium
TCGACGTTCCTTCGAGCGATCAGCATACTGTCAAACCTTGGTTTATCGGCAAAGTCGATTTTGCTCCGCCCGTGGTCGACCTCGCCGATCAGGGTTTCGTCCTGGCCGGCGGCCGCCTCGACGTGCTCGATCTCCATCCTGTCGCGGCATTGGTTTATCGCCGCAAGCAGCACGTGATCAACGTCTTCGTCTGGCCGACGTCGCAAACGACCGATTCACAAATCACCGAATCGACCAGTCGAGGTTATTCCCTGTTCCATTGGACGGCCGGCGGTCGCGTCTGCTGGGTGATCTCAGATCTCAACGCCAATGATTTGCGCGATTTCGCCGCGACGTTTCAAAAGCGATTGGAGCACGCCACGGCTGGTTAATCGAGCGCGCCCGTTCCCCACGCCACAACTTCAAATCGCATGAAAGAGATCAGTGAGGAGGCAGCTTGATCTCGATTCCGTACTTGGGAGCGATCGCCATCAGGCGAGCGAGGATTTCCGGAGTCGGCGGTGGAGCGGAAGTTGCTCCGGGCGCGACCGGCTGGCCGACTTCGAAGAACATCTTTTCCAATCCCGCAGGGGCCAGAGTGATCAAGAGTCGTACCGGCTTCTTGGACTCATTCCGGAAGTAGTGCAGCATTCCGATCGGCACGTTGGCGAACGTGCCGGCATTCGCGGCGTGGCGCTTTTCGCCGAGGTAGATCGCCAGTTCGCCCTCCAGCATGAAGAACGCCTCGACTTCGCGGCTGTGAATGTGAGGCGGCGGCCCGCCGCCCGGCGGGACGAGGGCCTCGAACAGGGTATATTTTCCGTCGGTCTCTTCGCCCGTCGCCAGAAAGCGGTACACGTCGCCCACGACGCCGATCGTGCGGCCTTCACCCGGCTCGTTGATCGTTGGCTGGCCTGCGATGTTCATTTCACGAACCCCGCTCGAGTTGCTGCTCGTCCGCCGCGCGGCTTGTCGTCCGTTGGAGGTCGAGAATCGCCCGCACGATGTTGGTAAATGCCCGGCCGCTGATTCGCAGGAGGTGCAGGCCAACGCCAAGTAACACGATGAGGCCGAACGCCGCCACGGCCGGCACGACCTGTCCGGTGATACCCGCATAAACGCAAAAGGCCAAGAGGCCGACCGCCCAAACGCCGACGACGGCTTTGACGAGCGTGAGAGCCGTATCGAGCGAATTGAGTTCGTCGACCAGGCTCGCTTCGCGGGGGCTGTTTTCGCGGGACGTCTCGTGCGAATCCACGGATGCCGTTTGCGTGATCTCGGCAAAGCTCTCCCGCGACTGCGCATCGATCGGCTGGATCGCGAGCGGCGGCCCGTCGGTCGGCTGCTCGAAGCCGTTTGCGGCCGCCCGCGGCTTACCGGCTTTCGGCATTCCCATGTGGATCGCCTTTTTCGGCGTCACGACCACGGGAGTCGCCGACTCGCGGTACAGTGTCGGAACGAACTTGATGGTGAATGATTTGCCGCAGGTCAGGCACTTGGTGACCCGGCCGGCATACTCATCCGGAACCTCATCCGTCACGAAACAGTACGGGCATTGTGCCGTGACCATGACGCCTCCTCGCCCGCTTTAGCGGCCATCTTAGCATGCCAGCCGCGCTTGACCACGCGTCACGCTCGCCCGGTCGGACTGATGTTCGATCGAGCTTCTCGTTGAGCGCGAAGCACTCGGGACTAATTCACAGTCTGGCCGAGCTCGACGGCCGGCTCGCGGGATTTGGCCCCGTCCAACGCCGCCTCCGCGATGACCTCGGCCGCCACAAACCCCTCTTTTTGCTTTTCTACGACGGCGGGCGTCGCGAGCCGCAATAAGGCGATCGACCGGCCGAGCAATTCATACTGAGTTCCGCCTTTGGTATCCGAAAGACGGCCCGGGAACTGGGCCGTGTCCATCAGCGGCTGCCAAAACGCGTCGGCGACTGGAACCGGCAACATAAACGGAATATTTCCGTCATGCGCGTTCAACAGCAAGAGCACCGTGTCGCCCGAAATCGCCACGCCATGCTCGTCGACTTCGCCAATCAGCTTGCCGTCCAAGCGCAGGCCGACGCACTTGACGAATCCCGCGTTCCAGGCGTCATCCGCGAGTATCTTTCCATCCGTGCCGATCCAGCCGACATCCGAATCAGAGCCCTCCTCTCCGCGGATCGAGCGGCCTTGGAAAAACTTTTGACGTCGAAAGACGGCTTCGGTCTTGCGGATGGAGACGACGCCGCGAACAAATTCCAGCATCTGCCGCTGATCATCGTTTAAGTCCCACTGCAGCCAGGAAATCTCGTTGTCTTGGCAGTAGCAGTTGTTGTTGCCCTTTTGGGATTTTCCCAGTTCGTCGCCAGCCAGCAGCATGGGCACGCCCTGGCTGAGGAATAGCGTGGCGAGCAGGTTCCGCTTTTGACGCTCCCGCAGCGCCTTGATGCCGGCGTCGTCGGTCGGACCCTCGGCTCCGCAATTCCAGCTTTGATTGTCGTTGGCCCCGTCGCGATTCTCCTCGCCGTTGGCTTCGTTGTGCTTCTCGTTGTAGCTCACCAGGTCGTGCAGGTTGAAGCCGTCATGGCAGGTGATGAAGTTGATGCTCGCATACGGCCGGCGGCTGCTCCATTCGTACAAGTCGGCCGAACCGCAGAGTCTCGTCGCAAATTCCGAGAGAGCGCCGCCATCGCCTTTCCAAAAGCGGCGGACGTTATCGCGGTACCGGCCGTTCCACTCGGACCACTGCGACGGGAAGTTGCCGACCTGGTAGCCGCC
>CAYWOV010000782.1:0-2737 GCA_964459965.1 uncultured Planctomycetaceae bacterium
GACCCCGCCGATGGAATATCTTGTCAATCATGCAAAGCCGCGGGCCAAGGTGAGCGTGATTCTTCTCGACTGGAACGTGCGAGAGAGTTTCCACACTTTGCAGTATCTCAATTGGCAGACGGTGGATCGCAGCCAGTACGAGCTGATCTGGATGGAGTTCTACGACCGAAAACCGCAAGCCCTTCTCGATGCCGTCGCGGAAGGAGAGAAAACCGGTCGGCCGATCGTCGACAAGCTCGTGGTGATGAACCATCCTCGCAATCTCATTTTTCACAAGCACCGCATGTACAACTTCGGAGTCGTGCTCTCCGAAGGCGAGATCTGCGTCATTTGCGACTCCGACGCGATGTTCACGCCGACCTTCATCGAGCGGATCATCGCTGCTTTCGAGGCGGATCCGCATGCAGTGATCCATCTGGACGAAGTCCGCAGCGTGAGCCGTCAGTTCTATCCCTTCAATTACCCGACGTTCGAGGAGTTTCTCGCCAGCGATTGCCAAAACTGGACGGGCCGCACGACGAAGGGGCTCGATGACAGCCGAGACATGCTTCACGAAGCCAACTACGGCGCGTGCCTGGCCGCGCGGCGGGAAGACATCATCCGCATCGGCGGATCGGACGAGCACCTCGACTATCTCGGTTACATTTGCGGTCCCTACGACCTGACGTTTCGCCTGGTGAATGCGGGCTGCACCGAGCGGTGGCTCACCGACGAATACCTGTACCACACCTGGCACCCGGGCGAATCGGGAATCAACATCGATTACCACGGACCGAGTGACGGCCGCGGGATGGCTTCCCGAGCGCTCCAGGCTCTGGTGAGCGGCTCGGTAACGCCGGGACTCGAAAATGGCGCGATCCGCGCTTTGCGGGAAAATCCGCAGATCGCACGCAGCGAGGCGCTCAAATTGCTTGCCTCGCACAGCGACGCCGAATGGCGCCACGAGGCCCGCCTGGGAGAGTCGGTGGCCGCTCCAAGACTCGTGAAGAAGGCGTTTCGCGGAGCATTCGACGTCTATCTCTACGGCACGTCTTGGTACGCCATTCCGACTTCCCAAGATTCGTTCGATCCCGTGAAGGCCAAGGCCGGAATTTACATCCCGTGCTATCGGTCCGACTCGCGACAGGACCTCGACCGCACGATTCGCCGTGCCGTTTGGATCCAATCGACGCCCCATTTCGTCAAGGTCGTCTATCGCCGGATGCAGCCCCTGGTCAAGCGCTTGCGCCGCCTGCTCGGCTTCGGTTCGAACGAGCCGTTCGACCCGAATTCGCAGACAGAACAGCTCGTCCGCGAAAGCTATCGGCGGCATAACGTCGTGCACTTCCGTGGAATGTTTTTCGGAATCGCGCAGTCCCAGGGCGCCTTCAACCCGGCGCTGGCTCGATCGGACGCGGAATCCCCTTACCTCCGCGGTCGGTCGATCGACGACGTGATGTACCAGATTCGCTGCGAAATCAGCCTGGCGCGGATCGGCGTCGACGCCGTGCTGGGGAGTTTCCCCGTGGCGATTGCCGCCATGATGGCTCGCCGGGCCGTGCAGTTGACCGCGCAATTGGTTCGCCCCTCGAAGCGAGAGCGGATTCTCTCTCCGGCCGACGCGCTCGATGGATTTCCCTCCCTTTCGAGCGATCCCATGAGGGAACTCGTCGAAAGCTACGAGAGCTTCATCGCGTCGCCGCACTGATCGCGACAGCAATCTTGTCCAAGGAGAGACCTCCGAAAAAAGTTGACGGGCCACGCCATTGATCCTCTCGAATCGCGCTCTCCGCCGCGCGTGTTCCACGGATCGCCAGGGATTGCGCGACGGGAGCGCAATGCCGGCCGCGAGCCGCCGCGGTTCTTTACGACCCGCTCTAGCAGTGATCAACCATGCCCAAACCGAGCAACATTTTCGATGAGGAGCTGCAGAACCAGCTGGCATTTCTTGGCTTTTTGCCGGCGGAACAACGCCGGTGCTTTCCGGATTGGATGGTCGTCGCGCCTCCCAAGACAGGGACCAGTTGGGTCTTTGCCAATCTCAGGCAGCATCCCGAGGCCTTCGCCGTCGACCTCAAAGAGCTGAAGTACTTCAGTAATCGGTTCGAACTCGAGGACCTCCGCAACTACCTGGCGCATTTCCGCAACGGCGTGGGCAAGACAAAGGGGGAGGCTTCGCCCAGCTACAGTCTGCTTCCGTGCCGCACGATACGGCTCATTCGCGCACTGATTCCCGATCTTAAGCTGATCTACCTGATGCGCGAGCCGATCAGCCGCGCCTGGTCGCACGCCCGGCACAACTTTCGCGAACAAGAGGCCACCTTCAAGGGCTATTCGGGAAGCCTCGACGCAGTCTCCGAGGATCAGTGGATCGAGTGCGTGACCGACGATTGGAATCGCCTGAGCGGCGACTACCTCGGCCAATTGCAGCGCTGGCTCTCGGTTTTCCCTCGCGAGCAGGTTTATCTGGGGTTCTTCGAGGAGATCGTCCATTCACCGCGCCGCCTGCTGCGGGAAATGCTCGAATTTCTCGAAATCGATCCGGCGTTCGCTGACGCCGAGGATGTGATCCTCGAACGGGTGAATATCGGCGTGCCCAAGGATCTCCCGCCAAGAGTGCACCAGCATTTGGCGGCGATTCATGTGGAGCGCACACGCGAATTGGCAGAGTATCTGCACGACGAGCACGGCATGACCGTTCCACTCGAATGGGCCGACACGCTGTCCCCGGCAACTCCGTGGGGCAACGCCGGAGGAG
>CAYWOV010000783.1:0-2735 GCA_964459965.1 uncultured Planctomycetaceae bacterium
GACTCAAGAAATGGACGGCATTCTTCATATTGGGACGGGCGAGACCCTCAGTCAACGTCGCTTGGCACGCGAAATAACGGCCCCTGGGCCGTCGAACTACGTCCGGAAGGTAGCTACACCGGCGTGGCAAAAACTTTGCTTTCGAACGGTCCGCGAATATAGTGAAGCAACGGCACGTCAACAGACCAAGGGAAATTGACGAGACGGAGCCGGGAGAGGACCAGGCGATGCTTAAGGGCCGGATGGCTCTGGTGATTTATGCCGCGGTATGGTTTGCCCTGAGCGCGATCCCCTGCCCCGTTCCGGCCGACGAGCCGGACGTCAAGATTGAGCAATTGCGTCCCAAAAATGTCGGAAAGCTCGAGCTGTCGCTCAAGACCTCGCTCACGGCGATACGGTCGGACGCCCCCTTCTCAATCGATCTCGAATTGAATTCGACGTACCCGGATGTGATTGAGGGGGACCTTGAACTAAGGTTTGTGGACGATGGCGAGGAGCGGCTGCGGCTGCAAACCGACCCGCTTGCCGTTCCGAACGGCCAGAAGTCGTTTCGCGTGTTTGTCCCCGCACTGTGGGCCCGGCAGGAACGAGCCAATTTCGTGGTGCGTGCCGTGTTTCACGGTCCCCGCGCGCCGCTCGATTTGGGAACGCACGACCTCGTCGTGCCGCTCAAGGGACAAAGGGAGTTTTTATTGGCGGCTGCGGGGCAGGGCGACGCCACCATCAATCAGTTCACCCGGCACTTGGGTCTCGATATGTTCCGCCCGGCCGATGCGGAGCGTGCAGTTCTTCTCACGCTTCCGGTCGAGCTGGATCTTAGGACAATTCCGGCTGACCCGACGGGACTTTATCCTTTTGATCTGCTCGTGTTTGCAGGCGAACACTTTTCCCGACTCTCCGCGAGGCAGCTCGACACAATCGCCGAGTGGGTCGAGACCGGAGGTGGCGTCGTCGTCGTTCCGACCGGCGTACTGACGCCGGCCCACATTAAATTTCTCGAGCGGCTGGCTGGGCACGAGGCAAAGTCAGCCCCGTTCGTGCCTGATGAATTCGGACGCCTGGCAACGCAGAAGCCCGGCTCGAAAGATTGGCTGGTTGCGTGCCATTACGGATTCGGCCGCGCCCTCATCCTGCGTGACATGCCCGTGGAGAAACCCGATGGCTCACTAACCGGCGTGGATGCGGCAACCTGGACGCGCGCGGTCTGTTTTCTCTGGAACGTTCGGCCGGGACAGACAGCGGAGATTCTAAAAAGTGGGAGCTGGAAGGCTCTAACTCCTCCCAGCAACGACGAGTTTGGGATCGACGCAAACGGCCAGGCGCCACAACGTCCGGCTTCCAAGACGTCCGTGCCGAAGGTGGGACCGGGATCACGCGCCACGATGAATCGGCAATATGGGAAGCACTCGAGTTATTCGGAATACGACGAACGTGCTCCACTTCACCCAGAGGCGTTGGCCCAAGCCGATGCGTTGCGTGCTCTGCTGTTCCCAGAAGAGGTGCGGGTCGTGCCGTTCCGCGTTGTGGCCACGATCCTCGGCGCTTTTCTATTTGTTATCGCGCCGGCTGATTACTTCATACTGGGTCTGATGCGCCGCCGAAAATACACGTGGTTTTTGTTTCCGATTTCGTGCATTGTCTTAACGATCACCACAGTCATCGTTGCCCGTCACTTTACAGGCACGACCGACCATCGCGGCGCCCTGTCGATTGTCGATATCGGTGAAAATGGCAAACCGCTTCGGACAACTCGGATCGAACACATCATCACCGCGGGCACCCGTCGGATTGAGACATTGGTGAAGAACGGCCTGTTTGCCAGGACAGACGTCCAACCGCAGCGTTCCGGCGACGTCGCGGTGGCGACAGCCGCCTTCGTGGCCAACGAATTGGACGTCCCTAAGGCAAACGACAGTGATCCACCCGATCTCACTGGCGTACTGCCGTTGAGTTACAGCGCGACTCGGTTGTCACGCCAATGGAGTCCGAGCATGGATCGCGTGACCACGACGGGCACAAACGAGGCCGTGCCCTCGATTCCCTGGTCCGAACTCGAAACTTTCGATCCAGCCACCGTTGGCGGCCGGAATGCGATCGTCAAGCGCTTACGCGGCGTCTTGCCGGATTGCGAATTCCTGTTCCTGACGTCCTCCGGCCAGGAATCGATTCAATCGGTAATTCCCACGACAGGCTCCGGTAGCCGATTTCACAATTGGCCGACGGTTCTGGCGGGGCTCGGCCAGCGATCCGGGACTCGCCTTTTCTCGATCATCTCTCAAATCTCGCCCAACGGTGCCGGCGATCTGGAGGATCTCTCGGTCTTAGGCTCGACCGATTCCCACGCATGTCTCTTGCACGTGGCCACTCAGCGTGGCGACGACTTGCTCGTGTTCCGTCGCCTTCTTCGATCCGAACGCCGGTTCGACCTCAATTGAGCGCTGGATTCGCAGGCACTTCTGGGCTGCAGCAGCCCCGGCGGGATTCGTTGGAATGACCCCCTTCCCGGTGAGGCGCTAGCGGCAACGAAACGCTCGTGTTAAAAAATTGAAAGGGAAAAATCCATTTTCTTGTCCCTCGTTGGTTCGCTCATTCGTCATGAATGTGAAAGGCGGGCCGGGATTGGCCGGGCCGCAATAGACTTCAATACACCACAGCTCAGAGGAATTCGCACATGGCCAAATTTCTATTTGTTTACCGCAGCAACACCGATGCAGCGAAGCAGATGCGCAACATGC
>CAYWOV010000784.1:0-2730 GCA_964459965.1 uncultured Planctomycetaceae bacterium
GTGCGTCTCGAACGCCAGCTGCACCACGAACTGCCTGGCCCCGATGGCGAAGGTCCTTCACGAAGCGTTCGGCATTGAACAGGGGTTGATGACGACGGTCCACGCATACACCAATGACCAACGGGTTTCGGATCAGCTCCATTCCGACCCGCACCGCGCGCGGGCGGCCGGGCTGAACATCATTCCGACCTCGACGGGGGCGGCCAAAGCCGTCGGCCTCGTTTTGCCCGAGCTCAAAGGCAAGTTGACGGGGATCTCGCTTCGCGTTCCGGTTCCGGCCGGCAGCATCACCGATTTGGTGGTGACTTTGAAGAAGGACGTCACGGTTCAGGACGTCAACGCAGCCATGAAAGCGGCGGCGGCGGGCCCGCTCAAGGGGATCCTCGAATACACCGAGGATCCGATCGTCTCCAGCGACGTCATCGGCAACCCGGCAAGTTGCATCTTCGACTCAACCTGGACGACCGAGATCGGCACGCGGATGGTCAAAGTCCTCGGCTGGTACGACAACGAATACGGCTACTCGATGCGCACGGCCGACATCATCGCGAGGGTCGCCGCGCTCTAGCGCGTCGGGTGTCCGGAGTTCGGCGCACGGCGTGTCATTTCCGGTTAGAATGCCGACGCGCCGCTATTATCGTGTTGGCTGTTTCATTTTGCTGACTTTTGCAACCGGATCCCGACATGGAACGCGTTCTTGGCATGGGCGGCATCTTTTTCAAAGCACGGGATCCCAAGGCGCTGGCGGCCTGGTATCAGGAAAACCTGGGCATCGAACTCGAGTCGGGCCAGACCAGCTCGATGTTAATGTCGACCGAGCCCGGCGAAATAACCGTCTGGTCGACCTTCCCCGAGGACACGAGATACTTCGGCTGTCCCTCCCCGTTTATGCTCAACTACCGCGTCCGCGATCTGGACGCCATGCTGGCTCAGCTCCGCGCGGCCGGTGCGAAGGTCGACGATCGCGTCGAGGATTACGACTACGGCCGCTTCGGCTGGGCCACCGACCCCGAAGGCAACCGCTTCGAACTCTGGCAGCCGCCGACCGCGCCCGTCCAAGCGTAGGGTGTCGTTTCGCGATTCAATTGAACCACGCGGCGAACAAGAACAAATTCCCTTCGAACGTCCGGAACAGTTGATCCCAAACGTCCTTGCGGGTTTTCGGGCCGTCCTCTAAATACGGCGCGGCCGCCGTGCCCTGCACCCACAGCACCAGGTCAAACGTCCGCGGCTCGGTGAACACGCGGCGCAAGTTCACTCCTTTGTCCGAATTTCGCCAGAACGGCACGAGCCGCTTGCCTGCGAAAATCGAGTCGGCCTCGTCGAGAAACGCCAGCCAACTGTCAACCATCGGCTGGGTGACGGTGAGTCCCAGCTCGCTTTTTTGCTTGGGGTTGGGGATCCACTCGTGATCGTTGTCGGTTTCGGCCAGCGCCCACTTCCACATCTCGCGGCTGCAGGCCAGCATCTGCTGAAGGTGGGCCAGTGCGTCCTTCATGCGGGGCGGCTCGACCACCGGCAGGTGAATCAGATGCACCGTGGCAATCAAGTCGGGAAGCTCGGAAAACATCCCTTGCTCCTCGCCCTTGATCGGCCCCAAAAAGTTGTACGGCGATTCGACCTTCGTGAAGAAGATCTGAGCCGAGTGCTCGAACAGCTCGTGCCCGTCGTGCGCCAAAAGCACGTCGCCGAGCGCCGCCAGCAAATGGCAATAACCGCGGAGCCACGCCACGTCGGCCCGGTCAAACCGCACCAACAGCTCGTGCGGCACGTCGCGACTCATCAGCCCGGCGGCCAGCGTGACGAGCGAAACTTGCCGCACGCCGTCGCCCGAGATATCAAGCTTGATGAGCTTCAACTCGACCGGCAGCGCGACGGCCGGGTCCTTGATCGGCGCGAGCGTCGCCTCGGCCTTCTCGAAGTCGGCCACCCACATCGCGATGATCTGGCGTGCTTTCTCATATGTCAGCGTTTCCGGATGCGGATTGCCGCCGACCGGCAACCGCACGATCGGCAGAAACTGGCCGAGAATCGGCTGCTCCCGCAGCCCGTAGCGATACAAATTCTGTCCGACTCGCTCGAGTCCCCGCAAAAACTGCGCGGCCCCCAACGCGAACCGCAGCGAATCGTCGTTTGGACTTTTCGCGAGTCGCAGCGCGAGCTGCTTCTCCCCATCGGCCAGGCTGCCGTTGACGAGATATTTCTCCGGCCGCGGCTCCTCGGCAACGGCCGCCCGAACGGCACCGCCAACCATTGCCAGAAACATCAATCCAAAAACGGTGCTTCGGCGCATGACTGCCTCCTTTGTTGATGCTGACGGCGTTGACGACAACCGCGTCGGCCAGCGTATTATTGCCGCGGTGCGATTCCAAAGCGTAGGTCAAGCGGCCAGTTTGCCCTGCGTTCCGTCTGCAAATGCCATCGCGTATCACCCAGGAACTGCCCATGCCGAAAATCATCTCCCCCATCGACGGCTCGCTCGTCGCCGAGCGGCCCTACGCGACGCAGGCCGAAATCGACGCGGCCCTTGCCGACGCCCGCCGTGCCCAACAGAAATGGCGGAAGACACCGCTTGCCGAACGGGCCCGCTTCTGCACGGCCGCCGTCAACGCCATGCTGGCGATGGCGGATGAAATCGTCCCCGAGCTGGCGCGGCAAATGGGCCGACCCGTGCGATACGGGCGGAACGAGCTGGTGGGCGGTTTCCAGGCCCGGGCCCGGTACATGATC
>CAYWOV010000785.1:0-2724 GCA_964459965.1 uncultured Planctomycetaceae bacterium
AGGGGCGGCCTTTCACCCCCTCTGTCGGACGCTTCGCTTCATCGGTGACAGCGATCGTGGCGACGACCGCATGCGGCGGATCGGTCAGCAGTTTGACCGCATCGTCATACCGGCCCAGACCGATTTGGAGATTGGCCAGCTCGGTCTTTCCGACGGTCAGCCAATCGGGCGGGTTGCCGTTCGCGTCGGCCGCGTCGCCGGCGCGCTCGATTCCGTGCTGCAGATACTTCTCGGCCTTTGCGGTCCATTCGCCGATTTGCGGATCGCCCTGCGCCGCGGCGGCACCTCGACCGGACGGAGCGCGTTTGGGAGCGCTCTGCGAGGCGATCCAATACTCGCGGCCGGCCCCGATCTGCGCCTCGGCGTATTGCTCGCTGCCATCCGTGACGTTCGCGTACCAATCCGCAGCCGCGACGTGTTGTTTCGCCCGGTCGCTCAAGCGGGCCATCGTGAAGCGGGCCTCGTTGGCGCGGTCTTGCTCGGGCCAGTTGCGGATCAGAAACTCGGCGACCGGCTTGGCAATCCGCAACATCACGGCGCGCTGCTCGGGCGGACGAGCATCATATTCTTGCTCACAGGCCGCCAAAGCCAGCCGGGCCGACTCCCGCGAGAGTTCGGGATTGATCGAATGCAAGCGCCGGGCCGCGTAATCGGCCAGGATCACCGCCTCATCGTTGCGTCCGAGTTCAAAATCGACGAAAGCGAGATAGTATCGGGCCTGGTTCAGGTCGCGACGGTCAGTCCGCGCATCGGCAGCGTCGAGAACGCGACGCAGCCGCGCGGCCGTCTGTTGCAGATGCTCTTTCCACTCCTTTTGCACCTTTTCCCGCTCATCGCCTTTGGCTCCGTCGAGGCGCTCCTTCAGCGACTCGATGTCTTCCATATTCTTCCGAGCCACGCTGAATCCGGCCGCAAAGTCACGCAGTTCGCCCTTCTTGCGGATCTGCTCGACTCCCGCCCGGCCCATCATCGCCAGAGCTTGGGACTGGAATTCGCCGGGCAGTCGACTCACTTCCCGCGCATCGCCGGCGGCGATCCGCTGCCAGCGCTCGTGATCTTCCGCGTCAGCGTCCTTAACGGCGCCCATCCGTTCGGCGGCAACCGCTCTTTGCCAGCGGATGTTAAGGCCAATCGCCGTGTTCTTGCGGTCCTTTGCGGCGTCGAGCCATTTGGTCGCCTCGTTCACGACAAGCGACGCATCCTTATCCTTGCCCGACTCTTGATTCAGGCAGGCCAGGCGGAATTGCACGGCGTAATCGCGGATGTGGCGGACCGTCTCGTTGTCGGTGCGATTCTGCAAAATCTCGTTGTAAATTCCCAAGGCCTTTCGCGGGTCGCCCTGTTCCTCGTAACACCGGCCCTCCCACAGAAAGGCCCTTAACCCGGCCCCCAGGTGCAAGTTGTTCACGTGCATCTTTTCAAATTCGGCCGTCGCCTGCGTCAGCGTCTTCTGCCGGTCAGTCGATTTGGGCGCATAGGTGAGAGCCTCCTCGAAGGTGCAAACTGCCAGATTGAATTGGGCCCTCAAAAAGTCCGACTCGGCACGCGTGCGATCCGCACGAACCTTTGGGTCGTCGACCGTCGCCCGCGGGAACTTCTCGTGAGCCGACTTTGCCTGATCGAACGCCTTTTGGAAAAGGTCACGCGCTTGACCGATGAGTTGTCGGGCGGTCGACCGCGCGACCTCCTGCTTCTCGTCGGCATCCTTTGGATGCAGCCGCCAAATTTCGACCCGGGCCCGGTCGAGGAGAATCTGGGCCTCTTCACCGCGGGCACGAGAAGCAAACGGGTGATCGGGATGCGAACGCGCAAATTGTTCGAGACTCTTGGCGGCTCGATCCAACTCCTTTGCCTGCGACTCGGTATTGACGAGCGAACGGGCACTTTCCAACTGGGTCACGGCCCGTTCGAATTCCAATGTCGCCCTCAAATCGGCCGGCACATCCTTCCGCTTTTGCAGATGGTCGATCTCAGCCGTCGCATATTCGTAATATCCTCGCTCTCGCAGCCCGTGCAGAAATGCCAACTCGCGCGACGCCAGGTCCGCCCCAAGGCCGACGGCGTTGGCGACGACGACCGCCAGATAAGCAAGTCCCCACGGAATCAGCCCGAGACCGAGCCTCGTTCGCGAAAGAAGCAATCCGCGTCGTTGCATGAGTGGTCCGTCAGATCGCGGCTTCAAGGGGCTCCTGCCTTGCCCCTAGAAAAGAAAATGCACTTTCCGCCGTTTGCGAGGACGCAAGGGCGGGAGGCCCCAAAGATAAATTATAGCCCGAGCCGACGCCGGGCAACGATCCTGCCTTTTTTCCCGTGGCTTTTTCTAGGCGCCAGCCATTCTCGCCTCGGCGGGACCGCGGAGCATAAAATAAAGCGACGAGGAGTGGCGCATGGCTCAGTTACGCCGACGTTCGTGGGAATCGGCCCGTCAGCCCCGGAAAGAGGGCTTGCGACTTTCCACAATGATCGTGCTCTTGGCGATTGTCCTCCTGATGATGTTTGCCGCCAGTCGCCCGGCCATCTGGGAGCAGCTTTTCCCCAATTTGAACCAGCGGGCACCGACCAATTCGACTGAACCCGTCGCCGGCGGGGGTCCGGCCACGCCAAAGACCGAACCGGCTCCGCATGGCGTCGACCATCAATCGACGCTGCGGCTGGCTGGTCTGATCGTGCTCGCCGTCGTGTATTTTGGTTGGCGGTTCGCCAGAATGGGCCGCGCAGTGGTAC
>CAYWOV010000786.1:0-2723 GCA_964459965.1 uncultured Planctomycetaceae bacterium
CGCCCGGAGATCGAAGGGAGGAAACTGATGCTATCGAGACCCGCGGGACACCGCGCGCCCGCGATTTCGGCCGCCGTGGCGAAAAAATCCCCGAAGTAACCGACGTGCTCGCTAACGGCCCTCTGCGGAGCATGGCCCGGCCAACGCACGATCAGCGGAACGCGAATGCCCCCCTCATAAAGATCTCGCTTCGTTCCTCGCAAAGGGCCGCTATCGTCAAAGAATTTCGGGTTGTGGCCACCCTCATGATGGGCTCCGTTGTCTGACGTAAAGAAGACAACGGTCCGGCGGTCGAGTCCATCCTGCAGGATTCTTTCCATCAGGCGCCCGACGTCGGCGTCGAGCCGGCTGATCATGGCCGCCTGGCCCTTCTCCTGGGCCGGCCAGTCTTTGTCGCGGTAGGCGCCATAATCGGGGATTTCCATCCCGTTTGGTTTGGCTTGGTTGTTGGCGTGGGGCAATGTCGACGCGAAATACAAAAAGAACGGACGCTCTCTGTTGTGGTCAATAAAGGCCAGGGCCCGGTCGAGGATCAGGTCGGCACTGTATTGGACCCTCTTGGTCGCGACCCCGCTTCCATACGGACCGTTCCCGGGGACGACGTTTTTCAGCATCACGCGCGATTCGTTCAAGAGGAGAAAGGCCGGAAAATAATTGTGTGCGTGACGCTGATCGAGGTAACCAAAGAACCCGTTGAATCCCTTCCGAGTCGGTACTCCGTCGGTCCCCTCCTGACCCAACCCCCACTTGCCGACCAAACCCGTCGTGTAACCGGCACTTTGTAGCAGCTCGGCCACGGTCCGGTCGGAACGCCGCAGGCTCAAGTCCGCGTTGCCACGGATATAGCAGTGGCCGACGTGAAGCCCCGTCATCAAGACGCAGCGCGAGGGAGCACAGACGGTCGACCCGGCATAGAACTGCGTGAAGCGGATTCCTTCGGCGGCCAATCGATCGATGTTCGGCGTCGCGATTCGCTTTTGGCCGTAACAGCCGAGATCGCCATAGCCCAAATCGTCAGCCAGGATGAAAACGATATTGGGCTTTTGTTGGCCGTCGGCTTCGCCTCGAGCCGCCGGCGCCGGTGTGACGGCCCCGCTAACCGCCACAAGCATTGCGACCGCCACGAGCCAACTTTTTCTCGACGCGATTTGTCGCACGACGGGGCTCCCGATTGCAACACTCTGGCGGTTTCCGGGATTCTATCCGGCGAGACGATGGGCCAAAAGCAGTTGATCGCGAATCCGCGCCGATTGATGTCCGAACGATCGTGAAAGCCAGGTTGACTTTGGAGATAGGTGACGTAGGCTCCGTTCACTGGACTAGGTGTACGGGACTTATTTCCCGGCGCGAGAATTCTCTCACGGCAATTCATCGGACCCTCGTGTGATGATCAAGCTGTCTGACTCTCTGGCTTTTGCGAGTGAAAATCCCTCTGCCTCGAGCGAATTCGTCCCACAAGAGCCGTCTTCGATCGTCGCAACCGGACTCGCGGCAAGCACGGTTGAATCGCTCATTCTCAAAAGGCTGCTGACGGGGAGCGTCTTGGCGGGCCGCCAAATTTCGGACTCCCTGCGTCTTCCGTTGCCCATCCTGGTCGAATTGTTGCGGCGTCTGAAGACCGAGCAGATCGTGGCTTACAGATCGTCCTCCGGCGTGAACGACTACGAGTACGAGCTGACGCCGCTCGGCTTCGATCGCGCTTCGCGGCTGTTCCAACATTCGACGTACCACGGTCCCGCCCCCGTGCCATTGGACGAGTATGTCGCGAGCATGGTGGCCCAGTCGCCCACAAAAATGCCTCCCAAAGCGGCCGATCTTCGGCGGGCCCTCGACGGCCTGATGATCGATCCGCGGATTTTTGGCCAGATCGGCGAGGCGATTTCATCCGTCGGTGCGCTGTTTTTGTATGGCGCGCCGGGAAACGGAAAAACGAGCATCGCGGAACGCCTCACGGCGGCCTTTGGGCCGACGATCTGGATTCCCCGAGTGATCGACGTCGACGGAGAATTCATCCAGATCTACGACCCGATGGTTCACGCGGAAGTTCCGACCGACCACCAAACGCAAAGCCAGCGACCCGACCCGCGCTGGATTCACATCCGGCGGCCGACGCTCGTCGCCGGCGGGGAGCTGACTCTCGAGAATCTCGAGATTGGACGACGCACGTCCAGCGGCATCGTCGAGGCACCGCTGCATCTCAAGAGCAACTGTGGCACACTGGTGATCGACGACTTCGGCCGGCAGCGAGTCAGTTCGGTCGATCTGCTGAATCGTTGGATCATCCCGCTCGAGAAGCGCTACGACTACTTGACCACTCCGGGCGGCCGAAAGATTCAAGTTCCGTTCAACCAGATGATCGTCTTTGCGACGAATCTTGAGCCCCGCCAGCTTGTCGATGAAGCGTTTCTTCGTCGCATCCCGTACAAAGTCGAGGTTCGCGATCCGACCGAAGAAGAATTTCGTGGGCTTTGCCGGTCGGCGGCCGAAACGTACGCGATCGAGTTTCATGCCGAGGTCATCGATCACCTGATCGAAACGCATTATCGAGTCGCGCGGCGCTCCTTCCGGTTCTGTCACGCCCGCGATTTGTTTTTGCAGGTCCGAAATCACTGCAACTTTCACGAACGAAAGTTGCAATTGACAAACGACGCTATCGACTCGGCGGTCGCCAATTATTTCGTCGGGGGCTGAAATCCCAGGTTCTGCTCGTCCAGTACAACGAA
>CAYWOV010000787.1:0-2714 GCA_964459965.1 uncultured Planctomycetaceae bacterium
CCTCGAGAGCGTTGAGGGCCTCGCCGTCGCGGGACGTGATCACGAGTCGGCCGTCGGCTCCACGCGTGATGTAGATGGGGTCCCCCTGGCCCGACTTGCCCGCCGGCTGGTCGGCCTTCTCGGCAGTCGTCGCGTTCGCAGCCGGCTGTTCCGGGAGTTGAGCGGCGCGGTCCATCTGCCCTCTGCCTCTGTGGTGGCGAGAGGTGGGGGGCGAATCTGCTTTGGACGGAGCCGCATCGGATTTGCCGCCACTTGTGCCGTTATCGGCCAGTGCCATCTCGGCCGTCTCGAGCGGTTGCTTGAAACCGGCCAGATGCACCAGAGAGGCGGGCATCAGGCTTGAGGACTGTTCGCCGGTTCGCGCGTCGCGGGGCTTGCCGTTCGTGTTCGAGGCCGAAGGAACGGCGGGCGCTTTCTGCACTCCCTGATCGGGTTTGGACTCGTCCTGTGCGGGATTGTCCCGTGACTTATCGCGTTCTTTCTTGGGCACTTCGATGATCAGCTTGTTCCCGTTCTTGCCGATCGACGGCCAGAGGCGGCGGAGACGCTCGAGCATAATCTGTTCATCGTCGCCGGAACCAACGTCGATCACGCGCACATTGTCGTTGCCGCGATCACGTTGGGCGACTTCGCCCATTTCCGCCAGGCACTTGTAGACCTGGTCCAATTCAATCGAATTGGCCCAGACCATTAGCCGATTTTCAATCACATCGGCCTCGACGCGGAATTTGCTTGTGTTCGTCTCCTCGGTAGGAGTGCTCGAAGCGAAGGGATTGAACCAGCCGTAGCGTCGCGAATTGTTGTTATTGCTGTTGTTCGCGTTCTTATCTTCGCCGCCGGGCATGAGCGTGCGGAGCGTGCCGGCGACCAGGTCGGCATCGAGCCGACGCAATTTGATCACTTTGAGCATGCGGTCGGCGCCGTCGAGGTTCTTGACCATGGCCTCGATCACCTTTTGATCCTTGGGCGTCGCAAAGGCGATGAGCGTGTGGGTCTTCTTGTCGACGTCGACTCTCGTCTGGGGATCAAGGTCGCCGACGGATTCCAGGAACGTGACGGCAACATCCGGATCGAGGGTCGCCAGCGAGTACCGGTGCATTTGCGTGCTATCCGTGAAGGCCTCGCGGTTGGATGGGACGTCGATTTTCCAGATGGCCGACCTGATGATCCCCACCTTGTCCGGCGGCGCGTTGACGATCACCGTGTTGCGGCGGGTGTTGGCCATCAGGTGGATTTCCGGCTGTGCCTGCACACCGGCCGGCTGCTGCCCCGGTTGCTGACCTTGTTGGCCCTGCATCATCTGCACCCGCTGCATCATCTCCTGCATCGGATTGCCGCCCGCTTGCGTCGACGGCGCGCCCGGTTTCTTCAACCCCAAGAAAAGTTCGAGCTGCTCGACGACTTCGGGGGCACGCGTATAGCGCAGCTCGAATTCCTGGGCGAGGCGATTGATGCTGCCACGGCCCTGCTCTTCTTCCAATAGAGCGTAAAGCTGCTTGAGGTTGATGACCGAGTCAATCGCCTCGAGCCTGTTGGTCGTTTTCAACGGCAGGAGTTTCGCCTTCGGCGAGAGCATTTGCTTGAACTCGTCGACAGCGTCTTTGGCGATCAGCCAATCGAGACGGAACGAGACCTTCACGAGATCGTGCGCGGGAAGCGTTTCGAGGTCTTCGGGTTGGACACGCGGAACGAGGGCCGTATTCATTGTGTCGAGGTTGACGACGGTCATCATCGACGATTTTGCGTCATAAAGAATCGCGTAACCACGAGCCATCAGGTGTTCGTTGATGATGTCGCGGGCCTCTGCGGCCGTGTACTTTTTGTTCGATCGCAGGTTCAGCGAGTCGCCGGGCAATTGGGTCCAATCGAGGGTGGCGCCCGAGACGCTGGCCAGCTCTTCCACGACGAACGTCCAGGGAGCCTCCTGGAAGTTGAAGCTGACAAGTCGCTTGGCGTCCGGAACCATCTTTTGCTCGGCGAGCGAGGCCGAGTTATCGGGAGCCAAAGGCCGCGTGATCGGCGGAGGACCTTCGTCCTTCTTCGGCTCGGCCGGTTTCTCGTCCTTCTTTTCCTCCTTTGGCTTGTCGGGCGCGGTGGTGGGCGGAGTACCTTGCTTCAGCATTTGCTCAATCTGGTCCCGCACCCGTCGGCCGCCGCCGCCGCCGAATCGCCCACGGCCGCCGGGGCCACCGCCCGGTCCTTGGCCGAAGAGCCACGTCGGATCCGTTAAGACCACCGCGAGCGAGAGGAGGACAAACCATTTAGTCACCGAGCGGTGCATGTCATTTCCCTTCACGCGGGTCTGGCCCGCCGATCGTTCTGGTCGGCTGAAAAGTCGAAATCCTGGCAGGTCGCTACTTGAGTATGGCATGCGTTAGAGTAGCAACGCAACGCTGAATTTAAGCTGAAGCTGTTCGTAGAACTAGGCTTAACGAAAGGCTGCCCGCTATTGCTACATGGCATGGACCGACTTACGATTGAGGGAGAGACGATTGCTGCGGAATTGGCACTGTCGCCTCCGCACTCGCCCGCGCCCGACGTCGGCCCAATGGGGCGCGGGCAGATCCTTCCAGCCTTAGGACCCTCCCAGGCGGCCACTCGTGGACATCGGCGAACTCTTTCTCCAGCGCGGACTCGTCACGCGGGAGCAGCTCGGCATGGCCGTCAGCCAATCGGCGGGACGGCGGATCGACTGCGTCCTTGTCGAGACCGGG
>CAYWOV010000788.1:0-1180 GCA_964459965.1 uncultured Planctomycetaceae bacterium
GCGGTTCCACTCGACAGAAACGCTTGTGTCACCGTGCCCGAAACCGCATTGCCGTTTGCATCGGTCCCGGTAATCGACTTGCCGATGAAGGAGGCCCCAATCGAGAGCTGCTGATTCGACGTATTGGCTTGCAGCGCAGTGTCCAGATCGGTGGTCGACTGCAACTGGCTCATCGTCGCCAATTGGCCGAGCAGGTCTTGGCTGCTCATCGGCTGCGTCGGGTCCTGGTTCTGCAACTCGGCGATGAGCATCTGCATAAAGTCGGCCGTCGTCAAACTTGCGAAACCGGTTGCGTTCGTGCTGTTCGTCGACGAGGTGCCGCTCGTGCTCGTGCCGCTTGTCGTTGAGTTTACCGCTGACACGAAGGCCTCCTTGCCCTAGAGCTCTACCCAGCCAGATCGAGCAGTCCTGTGGCGAAAACCGCTGGCGACTGGGCGACTCTTGCGAAGTCAGCCGAGGGCTCGCCGTCCGATGCGGTTAAAACGCCCTGTCTCTTTATCGACAAAAGATTCGTGCGGAAATCTTCTCAACTTCGCCGCAAATCAACAGGCCGGCTCGAATTGCGGCGCTGGAAAGTCAAGCTGCGTCCTTTCCAAAGACGGGGTAACCGTCAGGCGGCTGCCCTGTTCGGAGCGTGGCTTTCTTGCAAGCTCAGACTTCAATGTCGAGCTGATCGAGCGAAGAGGTTCGTCCCCCGCTGCGGTTCTGCTTTTGGTCATCGGGTTGATTCTGTGATCCGCCCTGTGCGTCGCCTCGGGTGGACGCCTGCTGCCGACCGCCGGACGACGACTGCTGATCAGAGTTCGAATCGTCCTTGAGCTGTGGTGCCACGACGACTTCGATTCGGCTGACCGACGCGCCCGTCTGCGTGATCGCCGTGTGCAGCAACGAAATGTTGTCGAGCAGCGTTTGCCGGGCTGCGGGCGTTTGGACTTCCATCCGAGCGGTGAGACCGCCGTTGCCGGACGCGACTTCCACCTGCACCTTTCCCAGAGCGGGGGGCTCGAGCCGCATGCGTAGCTGGCCGCCCGTGTCGAATGCGGTTCGCAAGTTGTTGGCGACGCGGTCAACTAATTCTTGAGTTCGCTGCTGCGAATCGGTGGTAGCCGTGGTGCCGGTCGCGTGTGTCGATGCGGCCACAGGCTGCGACGGTGCGTTCGATCCTGGGGGCAAATTGACG
>CAYWOV010000788.1:1280-2703 GCA_964459965.1 uncultured Planctomycetaceae bacterium
TCGGTTAGAGCAGTGCTTGCCTCCGCAGTTATCTCGGCCGCATTTTCGTCCGATGCCGCCGCCGGAGATTGTTCGGCTCCGGGATTTGCAGACTGCAAAGCCGCGTTCGTCAGGCAACCGATCGAATTGACGGAGGCTCCCGCGGTCAAACTCGTCGCATTGTTCGCGGAGGCGGGGGGAACCGATGGACCAGAAGCGGCCAGATTGATTGCATAGGTCGCTGTTTGTGCGCTGGACGAAGTCGCACTCGCAGTTCCGTTGCCGTTAGAAGTGTCGGGCGTCGATTGCGCGGGAGTTTGTGTTTTGGTGGCTGTCGACGATTGACTGGCTTGGGTCAAGACGTTGACAAGTGCGGACGGCGTGCCCGTATCGGAGTCCTTGGATGAGGAAGGAGGAGCCGTCGATGGCGTCTTTTTAGAGGAATTGGATGCGGCGGCAAGCAATTGAACGACACCTTCAGGAGCGGACGCCACATTCGCTGCGGAAGATGAACCGTCTGTGCCCGAAGCTGAACCGGACGCTCCCGGCTGCGCGGCGTTCGGCGAATTGGCGGCTTGGTTGCCTGGCTCTGCCGTGGCCGAATCGGCGGATGGGGCATCGGAAGATGCAGAATTAGCGTTCGTTGACGGAGCGGCCGCTTTCTTCAAGTTGCCGGAGCCGGCTGTCTTGCGATTCGTTGCAGCCGCGACTGGCGAGTTGCCGCTGGGTTTCGTGCTCGCTGGCGGACTTGCTGGAGCTTGCGAAGGCGCCTGCGGAGACCGGCCGCCCTCGCTCGATCCGTTTGAACCGGCGAGAGACCGAAAAAACGCGCCGCTGCTTGGGGACGTGGACGAGGCCGGGCTTTCCGCCGATGAAGAGGCTGGGGTGACGAGCGACGCGGCCGGTATTCCCACATTGTTCATCGACATGTGCCACCTCGTGACTGTTATTTGTTGCCCGAAGTTGCCGGCCGTTCCGCTTCGGCCTGTTGCAAATTATTGAGCGCGGAACGAATGATCGATTCTCGCGGCTCGCCCTTGGTGATGCGTTCGAAGATTTCCTTGGCCCGCTGGATCTTTGCGGCGCTATCACGAGCTGCGGTGGCCGCGTCGCCCCCTTCCGGCTGAGTCGAGAACTCCTTCAACAACAAAGCGATCTTCGCCTCGGGCATTTCGCGCATGAGCAGCACGTCTTCGGTGACGGAGAGCTGCATCAGCCGCTCGACCGCGTCCGCCGCCGGCAATGCCAACAGCACCGACCGAGACTGCTCGCGCGCCTCGACGACGTTCTTGTCCGCAAGCTGTTGCAGCTGGGAATTGAAGGCCGCCTTCTCCTTCTGGAAGTCCGCCCGCTGTGCGATCAAGCCATTTCGCTCGTTCTCAATCATCGATTTCAGGAGCCCGACTTCGGTCTCCAATGAAGTCAGTGACAAAACGCGCAGGCT
>CAYWOV010000789.1:0-2703 GCA_964459965.1 uncultured Planctomycetaceae bacterium
GGCAAGACCGTCATTTTGACGGAGTTGATCGCCCGTATCGCCAGCGCGCACGGCGGCTACTCGGTCTTCGCCGGCGTGGGCGAACGGACACGCGAGGGGAACGACCTTTGGCTGGAAATGCAGGAGACGAAGATCGGCAAGACCGATCGGTCCGTCATCGAGCAAACGTGCATGGTCTTCGGCCAAATGAACGAGCCGCCCGGCGCCCGTCTTCGGGTCGCCCTGTCTGCCCTCACGATGGCCGAGTGGTTCCGCGACGCCACCGGGTCCGACACGCTGCTCTTCATCGACAATATTTTCCGCTTCTCACAGGCCGGTAGTGAAGTTTCGGCCTTGTTGGGACGAATGCCCAGCGCGGTCGGCTATCAGCCAACCCTTGGTACTGAGCTGGGTGAACTCCAGGAGCGGATCACGTCGACGACGCGTGGTGCGATCACCAGCGTACAGGCTGTCTACGTCCCCGCCGACGATCCGACAGACCCGGCCCCCGCGACGGCCTTCTCTCACCTAGACGCGTTTATTTATCTCGAACGGAAAATTGCCGAGAAGGGCATTTATCCCGCGATGGACCCACTGGCTTCGTCGAGCCGCGTGCTGGACCCGCAATATGTGGGTGCCCGTCACTACGCCGTGGCCCGACAGGTTCAGAAGACCCTTCAACGATATCGCGAGTTGCAGGACATCATCGCCATTCTTGGTGTCGATGAGCTGAGCGAAGAGGACAAACTCGTCGTGCACCGGGCCCGGCGGATCGAACGCTTCCTGTCCCAGCCGTTTCTCGTCGCAGAGGCCTTCACCGGAAAAGCAGGCAAGATCACGCCGATCGAGGATACGATCCGTAGCTTCGAGGAACTCTGCTCCGGCAAATGGGATCACTTGCCGGAAGGGGCGTTCATGTACGTTGGTGCAATTGACGAAGCCGAGGAGCAGGCCAAAAAGATGGCCCAGGGTTAGAGGAAGTCTTTAATGGCTGGCCAAAGTTTGCGGCTTGTGCTTGTTACGCCGGAAGTCACGCTCTTGGATGAGCCGGTGGCCGCACTCCGCTTTCCGCTCCATGACGGTCAAATTGGTATCTTGCCCGGCCGCGCCCCAATGATCGGCCGCTTGGGCTATGGCGAACTCAAGGTGACCGGGATCGACGGAAACCACGCGTCGTATTTCGTCGACGGAGGCTTTGTGCAAGTCAAAGCCGAAGCCGTGACGATTCTCACGGACCGGGCCCTATTACGGGATGAGATTGATGCCTCGGAAGCGTCCTCCGAGCTTCAGGAGGCTTTTACTCGCGTGGCCAAGACCGATGCCGAAGCGGCAGCCCGCGCCCGCGACCAGGAACGCGCTCGGCAGATGCTCGCAATGGCCGGTGCTCGTCGCTGATCCTCCGGGTGTGAACCCGTCGATTCTTTTGGACGGCGTCCGGCGCTGCTCTTCTTAACACCGGACGTCGAGTCCCGCAAATTCTGCCCTCGCGCAACAGGTTCATGCCTCCGGGGGCTGCGAGCGCCCGCCCGGTTTGACTGACTCGCAAAGTCAACAGCCTTTTGTTTGTTCGTCGGACTTTTGCGGCGTCGCCCACTCTTGGTTTCCTACCCTTTCCTTCATGGGGCCTGATCCGACTTGTCGAAGTGAGGAATAGCGGCCATTTCTTTTGTTGACGGCTGCGTGCCGTCTCATCAGAACCGTTCCTTGGGATGACGTTCACAGGAGCGCCCCTTGCCCAGTCCGAATTCCTCTCCCAATCAGCAGGATTCCCGCGATTCCGAGTCAGAGCGACCCGCGAACATCGACGGTCACCTGGTGCTCGAAATTTGCCGCGGTCGCACGGAACACCCTCTGCGTCCAGTATACTCGGAGCGATTCTTGATCGGATCGAGTGCACGATGCGATTTGCGCCTGGGCGGACCGGAGATCCCACCGCTGCATACGCTCGTTTTCGTCGATGGGCCGGACATTTGGCTCGAGGCGATGGCGACGTCGCCCGTGCTCCGCGTAAATGGACAAGTTGAGACGTCCGTCCGCCTTATGGACGGCGACCGGATTGGCATCGGTCCGATCGAGCTGGTGGCACATCTCCCGGCCGATTCCTCCGATGTGCCGATTCCCGAGTCGTTAAACCTTGGCCTCGAAGTCGAAGCAGACGAACCGGCTCCGAGTGAGCTTTCCGCCAAAGAGCTGGTTGAACGCATCGAGGCGGCTACCGAACTCGTCAACGAATTCGAAGAACGGCAACGTCTTGGAATCGAAGCGCTTCAAGCCGCGATTCAGCAACGCGAGCCGCATTCCGCTTCCACCGACGCACCAGGCAGCGCACTGCTACCGATCTCGGGGCCAGTTGGCCAAGTGGCAGGCCGGCCTGGGGTCGAGCTGGAATCGTTGGTCGTGCAACTCTCCGGCGTCGTTGGCGAGTTGGAAAAGCGATCGGGTGCCGAATGGCGACGTGAAGCCGGCTATCTAGATGCAGTTTCGAGCCTTTTCGAGACGCAGGACCGATTGTCGCGTCAACTTGAGATTCTATTGCGGCGTGTTGCGTTCCTGAATGCCGATCGCTCATCTGGCCGCGAACAGGGCCGTGCAATCGCTTGAGGCGAACTGCTTCGATCTTCGGCGAATCGAGCGACCCTCGTCGCACTTGACGTGGCAACCTCTGCCTGCGTGCGCTGACACCATTGCCTAAAGAGTTGAATTACAGGCCTGTCGCCGGGTCCA
>CAYWOV010000790.1:0-2700 GCA_964459965.1 uncultured Planctomycetaceae bacterium
ATTGGATCATCACCAGGGGTTTCGCTCCGCCCAAGTAAAGGCCCGCCGCAACCGCCCGAGCCTCTCCCTCACGACAGACGCGCACGAATTTGAGCGATCTGTCCGCCCGAAGGTCGTCTTCCCACATCCCAAGCGTGCTATCCGGCAGGGCAACGACGTGCGTCACCTGCATCTCACGCAGCAATTCGACAATTTCCAAGCCGGTGAACATATTCGGCCTCGTTCATTGATCGGCGGGCGAGTCGGGAACGCGAGCAGGCGGTTCGCCGTCAGCGTTTTTCTTCGGCCGCAACGGACGTTTCATTCGCGGTGGAGCGTTTTTGACCGAAGTGACCCAAATAAAGGGCTTTTTCGCCTCGTCGGTGCGGATGCTGGGAGTGAGCAACGAAGGATTCGTAATCGTCGACAACAAACGGGACCAGGTCATGTGCTGGCCCGAGGCATTCACCAAAATGGAATTCAAGTCGAGGCCACGTGCCGCGATCGAGGTCGAATCGACCCGCACTGGAATGCCCGTTCTGTCGGCGATAGCGTCGAGCACGTCGCTCAATTTCTGGTCTTTCAAATCGACCTGGGTTTGTTGGAAGAGCTTCGGGGCGACCGCTGCCGGATACGTTCCCTCGGGAATGTCCCAGCCGATCGGCCAGAGCGCTTGCCCGTCCTCGGTCCTCAAGCCAACGAGTTCCAACTTGCCTTTGGGTGTTCGGTTCGGTCGGAAACCGAGCCCGTACTGCGAGAGAAACATTGCCAAGGCCGACCCGTGCGCGATGCCCCGTAGTTGCAGCTGCCCTGGCCGCTTTTTCAAGCCCGGTTCGGCGAGTGTCTGCTGAGCCGCGATCGAAAATCGGAACGGGTACTGATCCGGAAGTTGTAGATTACGTAGCGCTTCGTCAAAAGTGAGGCCGGCGACTTCCTGATCCACCGGTGTCCCCAGCGCGCCAATCATAGCCTCAAACTGCTCGTGGCTGAGCCCCCAAAGCGCCTTGCCAGTGGGGTTTCCCTGCGCTCCATAGACCTTTAGCTCGCGCAGCCACTCATCGAATGCGGCGGATTCAGATCGGGCAAAGTGCCGGCCCGGGAAGGCCAGGGATCCATTGCGCTCCAACCTTCCGACCAGGAAGATTTCGCGCAGTTTGCCATACTGCTTTTCGCGAACTGAAATTTTGTCACCGGGAGACTCCTGATGGATCCTCGACAGAATCCCGGCGTGTTCAAAGACTGTCTCCCACTGCTGAGCTTGTAAGCCCACCCCCTCGGGGCCGGTGAGGAGTTCGACCGTGATGCGCGTGTCGCTGTCGCCGGTCGATGAAGAGGAGGCCGGCTGTGTCGTGCGCAGGCGAGAACTCCTCGGTGGCACAACCTGGTAAAGCTGGGCGTCGGCGGGCATCACCCAAGCGACAGTGACAAACGCGACAAGTGCGGCAGGCAGCCAGCGAAATCGCAACCGATTCATGTTTCGTTCCTCTTTCGACCGCCGCGGGCACAACGTTCGACCCGATCGGCAATTCGAAGCATTTTTAATGATATCATTCGAGTGCATTGGCGAAGAGGGCGACGACGGCTCGGCAGCTTGAGGAGGACTGTTTGGCAGCGTCAAGACTATTCAAGGCCCGATGGCTATTCCCCGTCGCTTCGGAGCCGATCTCGCATGGCGCGATCGAGGTGCGCGGCGGGCGTATCCTCGCCGTCCATCGCCGGCCACCTGGGAAGGCAGAAGATTTAGGTGAAGTGGCGATTGTGCCGGGCTTCGTTAACGCCCATACGCATCTCGAATTCAGTGAGTTGCCGACCCCCTTGGGTCCAGGGCAGCCATTTCCGACCTGGATCCGCGCTTTGATGGCCTATCGGCGACAAAGGGGGGATGCCACGAGGGCCGTGCGAAGCGGCCTTGAGGAATGCCGCCAGAACGGCACAGTCGCCTTCGGCGAAATCGTCACCGAAGAGTCCAACGAGGCGCCGGCCAATGTTGTGGGGGCCGTTCTGTTCCGGGAGTTGATCGGCTTCACCCCGGAAAGTATCGATGTTCAGCTGCAAATCGCCAACCGTTTCTTGCAGTCCGAAGGTAGCGATTTTATTCGAGGAGCGATTCGCGGAATTAGTCCGCATGCCCCCTATTCGGTTCATCCGAAATTGTTTCAGCAGCTTGTGGCACTCGCCGCACGGCACGGGGTGCCGCTCGCAATGCATCTCGCCGAAACGCAAGCCGAATTACAATTGCTGCGCGAGGGGAAAGGTGAGCTCGTCGAGCTCTTAACCGCTTTTGGCGTCTGGCGAGAGGGAACTCTACCTCCGGTAACGCGACCGCTCGCTTATTTGCGAGCCATGGCTGCGCTTAATCGAGTAGTAATTGCTCACGGGAATTATCTCGACGACGAGGAGATCGATTTCGTGGCCAGTCGTCGAAACTTCGCAGTTGTGTATTGCCCGCGGACGCACGCCTTTTTTGGCCATTCCGCGCACCCTTGGCGCAAAATCATCGCAAGGGGCGGATTGGTGGCGATTGGTACAGATGGACGCTGCTCGAATCCCGACTTAAACGTTTGGAATGAGCTGCTCTACTTGGCGGCCCGATTTCCCGATTGCGACCGGGCCATGCTGCTTCAAATGGGAACGTTGAACGGGGCCCGTGCATTGGGCTTGGAAACGGAACTCGGCACACTCGCAGCGGGCAACGCCGCCCGCGCTGCGATCGTACGCCTC
>CAYWOV010000791.1:0-2691 GCA_964459965.1 uncultured Planctomycetaceae bacterium
TGTCGTCACACAAAAAGGAGACAGCCCCGCCGTTAGCCAATCGCCAAGCGATCTGACCGGCCGCGAAGCAGAGCTCGTCAACGAGCTAGTTCGCAATCAGGGCTTTCAACGAACCGAGCTTTGGGAATATTGGAGGCAGCACGGCGCGCTGCCCCCTCTCGATTGGGCGTTGCTTGCCGCGCTTTCTGCGATCGCCGGCGCGGGCATGTTGTCCAATGCGCTCTTCTCGAATTATGCGCGCGACAAGGGTTGGGGCATGGGTGCCCAGACGGGTGCCATTCCCAGCGCGATTGGAGGCCATCGGATCGCCTTGAGCCACGTCGGCAAAGTCTTCGCGGTCGACCCGCAGTCGCTGACTCGATGGCGCGGTTGGTTCCGCCACATCATGCGCGATCAGGTCATTTGGCTGACGTGCAGTTTCATCGGAATGGCTCTGCCGTGCATGATGTCGCTTCAATTCATACGAAACGCGCCTGTTTCCGAAAACAGGGTCGCCGCGCTGACGGCCGAAGGTCTTTCCTCGCGCTTTCCGGCGTACGCCGGTTTTTGGTGGGTGACGACGCTCTTTATTGGTTTCCTGGTTCTGGCTCCCAACGCCGTCTTCGCGGGCGATTTGATTGCCCGGCTTTGGACTGACTTAATCTGGATTGGCAGCGCCAAGGTAAAGGACCGCCCAGGGCACAGCGTCATTCGTATTTATTACAGTATTCTGGCGATCTATTGCGTGTGGGGTCTGATTGCCCTCACCTTCATGAGTCCGATGAAAATCGCTATTGTCGGTACGGTTTTGGGGAACGTGGCTCTGGGCTTCTCCGCATTTCACACCCTGGCGGCGAATCGCCTGCTGCTCCCGAAGGCACTGCAGCCCAATCTCTTGATGCAATTGGGCCTAGTTGCCTGCGGATTCTTTTTCTTAGGCATTACGGGCATCATTCTATTCGCTCCGTCCGTCTGATTGCTTTCGTCCAAAGCCTGATTGTGTCATCGATTTGACGACTCGCGCACGGCAACGCGACAGGACGAAATCCGCTGTAAATCCCGGGATGGCGATCGCAAAATGTTGGCAAATGCTTAATTCATAAATACTTGGATCGCAGTCAATACAGGAGCCTCCGAATTGGCATTGCATTCGCGTTTACTTTCCGGCGTCGTAGGACAATAAGCAGTTTTGACAACAACCAATCCAAACGCTCGCGCAAAGCAAAATAGCCGGAGGAGAAGACCATGAATGCTAAGAAATTGATGGTTGCGGCAGTTCTGGGCACGATCGTGACTGTTACCGCGACGACGCAAGCGGTATCGGCCGCCCCGTGGCACCGGCCGATTTATCGTGGCCCAGCTTACGGCGCGTATTGGCATCGTCCCTATTATTACGGTGGCTATTCCGTTGCCGTTCAAGCTCCTGTTGTGTACGACTACGCCTCGATTCCCGCTCCGGCCCCTGTACCCTACTGCACGACCGGCGTGTATGTGAATCCCCGCGTGAACTTCCGCGTGCGATAAGCGAAACGTGGAAGTGACACGTGCGCTAGCCGACGACGACGAATCGAGGGCGGCTAGCGCACGCGGGCTATTCGGCGCCGCCAACTTCGCTCATTTCGAGTTGCCGCATTTTTCGATACAAGTTCGAGCGATGCACACCCAGCAGCCGCGCCGCCTCGCTCATGTTGCCTTGGACGCGCTTAATCGAGCGGCGAATGAAATCTTGTTGGAAGCGGCGAGTGGCGACATCGAGCGAAAGGTCGTCCGAAGGCTCAAGCGCCGTGTCGCGGCCGGGATTCAAAATAAACGCAAGATCATCGGCTTCGACTTTGTCTCCGCTCCCCAAGTAGACGACTCGCTCCATCAAGTTCCGCAATTCGCGGACATTGCCGGGCCAGGAATGCGCTTGAAGTCGTCGCTTGGCATCGCTCGACATTTTTAGCGATGGGCGTCTTGCCCGCGCGCAGAACTGTCGCAAGAAATACTCGGCGAGCGGCAGGATGTCTTCGGGCCGGTCTCGCAAAGGTGGAATGAGCTGCGTCACCACGCTCAACCGGTAGTAGAGATCTTCGCGGAATTTCCGCAGGCGGACCGCTTCCATGAGGTTCGTATTGGTGGCGGCAACGACCCGCACGTTGATCGCGATGTTCTGCGAACCTCCGACCCGGGTGATGACCTTTTGTTCGAGAACGCGCAACAACTTCGCCTGCCCTGCGAGGCTCATGTCGCCGATCTCGTCCAAAAAGAGAGTGCCTCCCTCGGCCAATTCGAACTTACCGCGGCGCAGTTCGCGGGCGTCGGTGAAGGCGCCCTTTTCGTGGCCGAAAAGCTCGCTTTCGAGCAGCGATTCGGCAAGTGCCGCACAATTGACGGCGATAAAGGGTAGCGCGGCCCGCGTCCCCTGAAAGTGGAGCGACTGAGCCACGACCTCTTTTCCCGTGCCGCTTTCCCCGAGAATCAGCACGGGCAGATCCGTGGCCGCGAGGCGAACGACCGTGGCCCGCAGAGCGACGATGGCGGGGCTTTCGCCAATTATCTGGACCCCCTGCGTCACTTGTTCCGTCAACTGTTCGATGCTGCGAACCATCTGCTCGCGCTCGCGTGCGTTCTCCAAGGCACTGGCGGCCGGCACGCCCAGCTGCACGAGAGTTTCGGCGTCTTCATCCGTGAACGGTCCGGCCGTGCGGTTGAGAACCTCGAACGCGCCAA
>CAYWOV010000792.1:0-2685 GCA_964459965.1 uncultured Planctomycetaceae bacterium
CAGGCTCGCCTGGCTCGCTGGGCTGCCGCGTCGTCAGATTCATGGCCCGATGGCCCTCGTGCATGCCAGTCCGGAAAGTCTCTGGCAGGCGCCCGCGCCGGAGGCCGACGATGCCGAGATGGAGTCGGTCTACAAACCGCTCGGCCAGCCGATCGCCGTTTACGCGCATTTGCATCGCTCATTCATCCGCGATGTTGGCGAAATGATTGTCATTAACACAGGCAGCGTGAGTCTCTCTCACGATGGCGATCGCCGCGCTGCTTACCTTTTGCTGGACAATTCCCAGCCGGAAATCCGACGTGTCGAGTACGACCTCGAGAGGGAGCTTAAGGCACTCGGCGAGTGCGGCCTCCCGCACGCCGATTGGACGACGCGGATCCTCCGCAGCGGGCGACCGCAGATGCCGTGAAGTTGGAATCGGGAGACGTAGAAAGAGGGAATTCGCGGGATAACAAGCGGCCTCACCGGACTTGCCCTCAGTTTTCGCGGCTGTTCTTGCAGAGAGCCTCCATTCCCGGCCGACAAGTCAAAGCGTCACTTCGATCCAGCGAATGCTGATGATTTCCAATTGATCGGGAACGGGCTGCCGTTTGGCTTTGAGTTCCTGGAGACATTTCGTCATCGCGTCTGTGATATTCTTGACCGTTTCTTCATACGTGTTGCCCTGGGCGTAGCAAGATTTCAGGGCCGGACACTCGGCGAGATACCACCCCGCGTGATCCTGTTCGATGATGACGTGGAATCTGTGAACCGTTGGTTTCGATAGATTCATTGGCCTTGTTCCTCACTCACCAACCGAGCATGCTAAGTATCTAGCATGAGCTGCATCAAGCGAACATCCAGCCGCCGGCCGAATTTGCGCCCGACTTCTTTCAGAGTGCCGACGTGGACGAAGCCGAAGCTCGTGTTGAGATGCAGGCTTTCGTCGCTCCCTTCCGCGACTCGAGCGAGCAACGAATGAAAGCCAAGTCGGCGTGCCTCGGCGATGATCGCCGCCTTGAGCGCGCGGCCGATGCCTTGGCCGCGAAACCCCGCTTTGACGTAGAACGACGTCTCGGCCGTTTCGTCATAGGCGGGACGGTCGGAAAAGCGGCTGAGCGACGCCCAGCCGACGGTTCGCCCGTCGAGGATGGCAATCAGGATCGGATACCGCTCGCCGTGAGCGTGGTACCACTCGACTCGGTCGGCGTGCGTTTTCGGATCGACGTCAAACGTCGCCGTCGTGGTCAGGACGGCCTCGTTGTAGATCTCGGTGACAGATTCGAGATCTCCAATTTCCGCCGTCCTGATTTTGACGTCGAGGGCCACGTTGCCAATTAGCGGACGCGAATCTGGAACGGCATCAGGGTCAGACGCGATTCGCGGGTCAAGAGATTCACGATCAGGGCGCTCCGCAGCGTCTCGGCAAGCTCCGGCGAAAGTTGTCCGAGTACGAGGGCGACGGATTTGGTGATGCGGGCCGACGCTTCGGCATCGGAATCATTGGAGCCGAAGATCGCCTCGAACGGGTTGGTCGCCGGCGGAAGAATCCAACGCTCCACTTTTTCGCCCTTCGGCAAACCGGCAACTTGGACGGCGTAGTTGACAGCATCGTCGAGCGTGCCCAACTCATCGACCAGGCCCAATTTGATCGCCATCGCTCCCGTGTAAACGCGGCCGCGGGCGAGTTTTTCGAGCTTGTCGTAATCCATTTTGCGGCCCTCGGCCGCCTTGTGGGTGAACTGGCTATAGATCTCGTTCAGGGACCGTTGCATGGCTTCGCGTTCGCTTTCGGTGAAGCCGGTCAGCATGCTCATCGTGCCGCTATTCTTTCCACGGCTGATCACGCTGGTGGTAATTCCGACCTTTTCCAGCAGGCCGCCAATGGCAACCTTTCCGCCGACAACGCCGATCGAACCGGTGAGCGTTCCGGGCTCGGCAAAAATCCGCTGGGCGCCCATCGAAATGTAATAGCCGCCGCTCGCGGCAACGTCCCCCATGCTGACGATCACCGGCTTGTTGGCCTTTTGCAAAGCCCGCCACATCAAGTCGCTGGCGAGGGCGCTGCCGCCGGGGCTGTCGACGCGGAGCACGATCGCCTTCACTGATTTCTCGTCGGCCGCCTGACGGACGGCCTTGATGAACGTTTCGGAGCCAAGCGTTTCGCCGCCAAAGAAACCGCCGGAGCTCTTTCCAGACATAATAGCGCCGACCGCGTGGACCACGGCGATTTTCGGTTTCGAGCTCACGTGCTTCGGCTGATCGCCCCCCATGATGAGGCTCATCATCTTCATCATGCCGGCGAAGCCGCTGAAATCGTTGTCGACTTTCTTCTTGCCGTAGCTCTTGGTGATTTCGACGTCATGCTTGGGCTCGGCCGATTTCAAAATCCCCTCGATCTCGTCCTCATACGCGATCTTGTCGATCAGGCCGAGTTCGCAAGCCCGGCGCGCCGTGTAGGGGCCGCCGTCGAGGGCTGCCAGCACCTTCTCGCGATCCATTTTGCGGTGTTTGCTGATGCCGTCGACAATTTGCCGCTGATAGTCGTCGAGGATTTCCTCCATCTCATGGCGGAATTCCTTGCTCATTTCGGTGCGAGAAAACGGCTCGGCGGCCGACTTGTATTCACCGACGCGGAGCATGTCAGCCTTGAGATGCAGCCAATCGAAGAGATTCTTGAAGAACATCACCTCGGCTCGCAGGCCG
>CAYWOV010000793.1:0-2684 GCA_964459965.1 uncultured Planctomycetaceae bacterium
CAGTGGCCCCCTCCCCCGCGATGGGCAAACTTCCCGAGGTACAGCCGCGATGTCCACGGGTCAAATGCCTCGTTTACGATCGGCCGGAAGACGGCCGGCCCTGGTTTTGGTCGGAATCTGGGTGGCGCTGATCGCCGGCTTGTGCGACAGAGCCGCCCAGGGGGCCGACGAGGTCCGCCGGCTCGAAGGGCATACGGACCAGCTGACGTCGATGGCCCTTTCGCCGGACGGAAAGCTGCTGGTCACCGGCAGCGATGATAAAACGGTCCGGCTCTGGCAATTCGAATCGGGCAAAGAATTGCGCGCGCTGCGGGCCTCGGCCACGTTTGTGTTGAGCGTGGCCATCTCCGCGGACGGTCGCCGCGTGCTCTCGGGAAGCGGCGGCGAGTTCAAAAATCGACGATTCTCGGCGGGTGCCGACCGCAGCGTGCGTCTGTGGGACGTCGAGACCGGCAAAGAGCTGCTCAAACTCGAGGGCCATCGTCAGCCCGTGTGGTACGTGAAGTTTCTGCCGGACGGCCGCAGCGCGATTTCCGTTTCCGAGGAAGAGGCGCGTGTGTGGGATCTCGCGCAGGGCCGCGAGGCGCGCCGCTTGGGCGGGCACTGTTCGGGACAAGGAGTCGCCCTTTCGCCGGACGGCACGCTGCTCGTCACCGGCTCCTATCCCGAGAACACCGTTCAGATGTGGGAGGTCGCAACCGGGCGCCTGATTCACGAGTTGGTCGGAAATCGCGCCCAGATTCGCGGTGCGGACTTCTCGCCGGACCGAAGGCTCTTGCTGACCGGCGGAGGAAACTTCGTGCGCGGCGGCGGCGATGCGTCGCTGCGGATTTGGGATGTAACAACCGGGAAGGAATTGCGCTTGATGAGTGGAGCCACCCAACTTGTGTGGTGTGTCGCCGTCTCGCCCGACGGCCGAAAAGCCCTGTCCGGCGGTTTAGACGGCATCGTGCGGCTGTGGGACGTGAACTCGGGGAAAGAATTGCATCAGTTCAAGGGACATCGCGTCGTCTCGCACAGTCCGATCGGCGAACGGGCCGACGTGCGGGCGGTTTTATTCACCCCCGACGGAACGCACGCCGTCTCCGCCGGGCACGACAGAACGATCCGCGTTTGGAAATTGCCGAATAAAAGCCGAGACGCTGGTGAATTGGTCCCGGGTCGTTAGCCGGCGATCCGACAGACAGTCCACGCAACGTCCGCGACCTTCGGTTTTGGACCTTGGGCCAAGAAATCTAGGGATCAGCCATGTCACGAGATCGATCTCTGCCACGTTGCCGATGGTTTGCACCTCTGGCTCTCGCTGGTTTCGCGCTTGTCGCATCGAGCTGTGCGAAAGAAGCTGAAGTGGAAAAACCGGCCGTGCCCGCGGCGAAGGAGATTTCCAAAACTGCAGATTCGCAGGCCGGTGGACCAAAACGGGACGCGAACAAGTCGCAGAAAACGGCGGCAATCTCGAAGAAAGACGCCAGTCTGGCCCATGTTCCGGGAAAACAAGTCGGAGACGCGAACTCGCGAGACGCCGACAGACAGGCTGCCAAGAATGCGCCTGCCGAAAAAGTCCGCATCGCCGGCGGCAATCTGACGTTTCGCATTCAACGGGACTATGACCAGAAGCTTGCCGTCCGCATCGAGAACCTTTCGGCCAATCCGCACAAAATCTTCGCGGAGATCGATCCGCCGGGGAATGGGCTTTTGGGCGACTTCGTCGGCGCGGGGGGAACGAGTTCGCCGATCGTTGTGGCGTCAGGGGGCACATCGACTCTGATTTTGGCGCTCTTCGCTCAGGACGCCCGGCAGCGCATTTACGACATTCCCGTCCGGATCAAGGAATCGGGCACAGGTGAAACGCTCGCCTCGGCTCGGCTGAGTGTGGGTGTTCCCCTGCCGAAATTTGCGCTGAAGACGCGGGTCGGCTCGGCCGATCCGGGAACGCTCGCCGTTCCGGTCGAAGTGAAAAATGAAGGCGAGCCGCTCACCGACGTGACCGTTGAGGGGGGCGCCGGATTGCTGGGAAAAATCTCGTTTGCGCCCTACGTCGATCACGCGCGGCTGGGCAACGGCGAGACGCTGACGTTCCACGTGGCGCCGGTGTTGGACCCGTCGTTCCGCCAGTTGAAAGGCAACGTGACTATCCGCGGGGCCGGGCAGACCCAAGATGTGCCGCTGCACTTCGAGCTTCCGCCCGGCATGCGGGTGTTTGTCGCCACGAGCGCCTCGATGCCCAAGTTTTCCTCGACCGGCTGGTACTGCACGAACAATCCCAATACGAACTCCTCGATCGGCGGTCCGTCGTCGGGCGGGCGTCGCCATCATCCGCTCCCCCCGATCCGCGTTCCGACGAACCAGCGCGATTACGGCCCGCCCGATGATCCCGATCTGCCCGCCCGCAACGCGGTCAACAATATCACCAATCCGCCCAGGAAGCTGCAAAACTTGAATCCACCGCAGAAGTCGACCGCTCCCACGGTCAGCGATTCGAACGACGGGGCTGTCGAAACGGGCATCAAGCAGATCGAAGACATCGCCAACGTCCTCAATTCGATGGGGGACGACGTCTATGGCACCATCACGGGCAACCCGAAGCAGCCGCGGTACCGCGACCAATCCGTTTCGGGGACGCGAGACCCCCGCGGCCGCAAGGCATTCGCTCGCTACCGTCCCGGAATCAACGCCAACAACGC
>CAYWOV010000794.1:0-2683 GCA_964459965.1 uncultured Planctomycetaceae bacterium
TTGTCGAGAGGTCGCGGAATCGCCAAGTTGTCGAGCGCGATTGCATCGACTAGCGAACCAAACCGGCAACGCCATATTTTGAACCCCGTTCAATTCGTGAGTTTTGGGCAAACAGTTCTGCATTTGTTGAATCTGCGGGCGGGCGGCAGCCGATTCGAAGAGGATAGGGGACGTTGCGTTCTCTTGGACGAGGGTTTGTATGACCATTGCTTGGAAACGCCTGGTTTTCGTCTGCGTGGGTCTGGCCAGCGCTTCGCTGGCGGGATGGGCGGCTGAGAAAGGGCAGCCGGGCGCAGGGGAGGCGGTCGAATTGACCACGCTCATGCACGCCAAGCTGGCCAGTTCGCAGAAGATCACCGAGGGGCTTGTGACGAAGGACTTTGAGCTGATTCGCAAGGGGGCCGAGGATTGGCGGCGGATCGCCTCGGCCACGAAATGGTATGGGCAGTCCGATCAGGTTTTCGCCGAGCATCTGGCCGAGTTCAGCCGGCAGGCGGATAAGCTCGTGCGGACGGCGGACGAAAAAAACCTGGATGCCGCCACCTATGCCTACATGGGATCGCTACGGACGTGCATCGGCTGCCACGAGTATTGCCGCGACGTGTTGCACATACCACCCATGAGGAAAAATCCCAAAGCCGTGTCGCCGATTCCCGTCACCGATGAAGAGACGGGCGCGACGGTTCAGCCGGGCACTTCGCGCTAGACGCTGCGCTCCGTCGCCAGTCCAAAGCCGGCAAGCCAAAATCTCGCCCCGGTTCTTGCCGGCTTGCGCCGCGTTCTCGACTTGCTGCAGGATTTTTTGGAAGTCTTCGCCATTCTGAAGCGGGGCACGGCCGGAATCCTTGCGGAGTTTGTGCGACGTTGCAATCGCTAGCGGTGACGGCGCGGTTGAGCGCCGTGTCTGCCTCATCTCTGCCTCAACGCAGGCCTTCGCTGGCTCTCGTCCATTTTCGGCGGAAGCATCGAGCCCCAATGTTGCTGTGCGCGGCCACAGCATAGGGTGTGTGAGTTCGCCGGGGCGTCTCTGTCTCGCTAGAGGACTGCGATGCGGTCGCCCGCATCGTTTGCGTTTTCCCGCAGAGTGAAGCAAGTCCGTCTAGATCCGCGAAAATCGTGGACGATAATCACAGACGTTGTTTCACCCTGAATTAGAACACCGGTGCTCGGCCGCGCCCCATCTCTCGGTCCGAGCGCCGGTTTTTTATTTGGTTTCGCGCCTCCCCTGGTAGCCTACGGTCTTCGCCGCCTCCGTGCCCCCCAGGGAATCCCGCCGTCAGAAACGGAAGACGCCGAATGCCGACTGAACCGACAGACCGCGACGAACTCGCAGCACGTTGGCGGCAAAACGAGATCGAGTTGCGACGCATCGCCAACGCCCCTGGCCCCAACCGCGATATGTACGCGGACCGCATCGATCGGTTACTCGGCGAGCAGGACTCGCTTGAAATCGCGCTCGGCAGCGTGTCACCGGGTGGCTCCCGACGCTGGTCGGCGATGCTGTGAGCCGATCGCCGCGCCGATCGAATGACAGCTTGAGCGAGCCGAATCCAAATTCGGCCTACCGCCCGCCGTGGTCGATGCCGTCGCTGCAGTACGGACAGTGAATAAAACCGGTGCCGCGGCAATAGGTGCATCGGCGTTGGATTGGCACGATGTCCACGGTCGTTAATTTTCCGAAGGGCGTTGGCGTGACAGTCCTCGTCGTCACATCGTCGGAGACCGAGCCGCGCTGGCAATGGGGGCACCTCACGCGTGCGCGGCCATTGCACGCGCTGCAACAATGGTCGTCAAAAATGTCATCGACTTGATGTTTCTGTCGCTGCCCCTGTTGTTGCACAGCGGGGAGCACGATCGGCAGTTGCAAATGACCGACAACGATGAGCACGAGCGAAGGACTGACCTTCTCGTCAACCGCCGTCCACTCCAAACCCGCGTTATTCGCGGTGTGCGGATCGAATGACGGGAGCGAATTGCGGATGAAGGCAACGGCGATCGTTGCAGGAACGCCGCCGGCGTATTTCGCGTTCGACGGGTCGTTTCCCGGTTGCAAACCGTGCGCGTGGACGGCCAGCACGTTTCCGTGCTTCTCAAAGACGGCCGCGCCACTGGCTCCATGACTGGTGGCGGCGTCGTACAAGATGTCGTGAGAACGGTCGCTCCAGGGAGGCCCGAACGGCGAATGTGAGACGGCGCCCGGCAAGGCTGCCACAATTCCGCGCGTGGTCTTCAAGCCGTAACCGAACTCGCTGCCCCCCGGATAGCCGATCACCAGGATTTCTGCTCCTCTCTGCGGGAGCGTGGAGGCGAGCGGTAAAGGGGCGGCCTGCAGGGTGTCGCATTTCAAAAGAGCGAGATCATCGTCCGGACACGTTGCCACAACCGTGGTGAACAGGCGGTGTTCGTGTTTGGCGTCTTGGGGGTCGATGATCTCAACGCGGTCGGCTTGACCCATCTTCAAATCGTCGACGACGTGCCGACACGTCAGCACGTAATGCGGCGCGACGACAAATCCGGTCCCTTCGGCATAATCCCGAATCGTCGCTCCGCCGGCGTTCGGACGGATGCTCACCAGGGATTCGCGTTCTTTCTTCGGTGCGACGAAGGGAATATACAGCCAGCCGGCCCGCGCGGTTGCCGGCGACCCCTGTTTGGCGGTGACGACCTTGGAATAGACAGTGGT
>CAYWOV010000795.1:0-2679 GCA_964459965.1 uncultured Planctomycetaceae bacterium
TGGCGTATTCGCTCTTGGCCCACCAGGCGTTGCCGCGGCCAAGGTAGGCCATCGCGGATCGAGGATTGAACTGAATCGCCCGGTTAAAGTCGGCGATTGCCCGATCAAGTTGGCCCTTCGCGCTCCAAGCGGCGCCTCGATTCTTGTACGCCGCGTCATCCTTCGGATCGAGCCGGATGGCTTCGTTGTAATCGGGGATGGCCTTGTCGTAAGCCTCTTGATCCGACCAGGCGTGGGCCCGGTTGTAAAAGGCCGAGGCGTCCTTGGGATCGAGCCGGACCGCTTCACTGTAGTCGGCGATGGCTTTGTCATATTCCGCGAGGGCCGCCCGGGCGTTGCCGCGGTTGTTGAAGGCCAGAGAGAATTTGGCATCGAGTTCGATGGCGCGATCGTAATCCGCGATGGCCTTATCGTAGTCCCGCTTATCGTCCCAAGCGACACCCCGGTTGTTGTAGAACTCTTTGGCGCCCGGATTGAGGCGAATGGCCTCATTGTAATCCCCGATGGCCGTGTCGTGCTCGCCCTTCTCGTTCCAAAGCGTTCCGCGCTGGTTGTAGAGCGCCGCGGTTGGGTTTCGCTTCAATTCGTTGTTGAAGAAGTCGAGCGCCTGCGAATATGGGACGATGTCCTTGCGGTTGACCCAGCCTTTGACCGTCTGATATCCGTTCGACCAGTACACCCAATACCAGTCCCCATCGACATTCCGCACAACGAGAATGGAGCCCTTGGTCACGATTCCTGTGGTGTCCTCGAGCGAGCGCAGTGCCGCTCGATCGGCGACAACCACGACTTTGTCGCCTTCCTGTTGAGCGCAAGCGATCGGGGCAAGCGAACAGACGCAGACGAGCCACGACACAAGTCTCATGATTCGCATGGATCGACCTGACGGTTCAATTTCGTTGAATCGATTCGATCGGTTCGGCGAAGCATCGTGCCGGCTCATAACGACGATGGCCACGCGTGCACTCAGTTGCCCGACGAGAACGGCCACCGTTTGAGCGCTTCCGTTTGGGAAACAGAATCCCGACCTATCCTATCGGGCGCGAACCATCCGTCAATTCCCCATGCCTGCTTCTTTTGAAGCCATGTTGTCGCGATGATCGCGTTGGACAAAATCGCACCAGTGCGATTCCGATCAGGCCTGCTTGCCGCGCAATCTTCAGCACTTCATACTGAAACGCGCGATGAAACTGCGGCTGCCGAACCTGGGTTTGCCGATGCTCACCAAAGAGCTGGCCGAGATGGCCCAGCTGCGGCGAACGTATTTGGTGCGCGTCGCGTTTGCCGTACTCATGTTCTCGGTGTCGGCCCTGATCTTCCTCCCGACTTACCGCGCGGCTCAGCACTCGCTGACCGGCTTGTTGGGACAAGGCAGTCAACTGCTTGACGTGTTGTACGAAATCGAATGGGTCGGGCTGTGCTTGTTTGTCCCGGCGACCGTCAGCGGCGCCCTGGCCGCCGAGAAAGAACGCAACACGCTGCAACTTCTGTTTCTTACAAAGCTTGGGCCCTGGACGATTCTGCTGGAAAAACTTTTGTCGCGATTCGTGCCGGTGGCGACTTTTCTTCTGATTTCGCTGCCGCTCTTGTTCGTCGCCTACTTGATGGGAGGGCTGACGCAAGGCGACCTGAACTTCACGGCAGCCGGGCTGGCGGCCTCGGCGTTTCAGGTGGGCTGCATTGCCCTGTTCTGCTCGGCGTATTGCGCAACTTCTGCCTCGGCGTTCGCCATGTCGTATGTGATCATCGCATTGGTCTTGCTCTTTCCATTCATCGCGGCGCTGTCAATCGTGGCCTTTACGGCCTGCTTACGACCCATTTTTGGAAGCCAATTTCCATTGATTGCCTGGCTCGACGGCCCGCAGTCTCACCAGACGATCGAACCGTTGCTCATGGCAACTCTTGGTATCGACTTGAACTGGATATTCAATCAGCGAGGCTTTGTCGGCCGTTTGCGGCCTTTTCACACGACGTGGTTCCCTGTGATCGTGATCGCGAGCATCGGCCTGGTGTTTCTGATCTTGGCCAGGATCGTGATGGTCCGCCGGGCCATGCCGCTGCCCAAACATCGAATTCGCCGGCTCTTTCAATGGCTGGATCGCACTTTTTGGCGGTTAAACGATCGGTATGCCGCAGGCATCGTGCTCAGTCGCCCCGGCACTGATCTTCCTGAGAATAATCCGGTCGCCTGGCGCGAAAACCGGCGAGGGAATCTTGGCCGGATCAACTATCTCATTCGGATCCTGCTGGTCGTCGAGTTTCCCGTACTCGCATTCACGGTGTTGATTGCCGCGGTAAGCACGAGCCCGGGCGATTTCACCGTTCTCAGCGCTTTGGGGCTGCTCTTGTGGCTGATCGCCATCCTGTTGATCGTCGTGCGGTCGGCCGGGTTGATCGCGGCCGAGAAGGCCCGTCAAACGCTCGACGTCCTGCTGACAACTCCGCTGACCCTTTCAGCGTTATTCGGCGACAAGATGCGCGGGCTGTTCCGGTTGATGTTCATCGTCTCGGTGCCGATTTTCTTTGACGCGATCTTGATCGCATATTTCCGCTCGTCCATCACGGGTCAATTGAGCGCGCATACCACAGGCGGACTGATCTATATTCTATTCGTCGGGGCGAACCTGGCGATCTTGCTTGGGCTCGCCTCGCAGCTTGCCTTCCTGTTCGGCCTGCGTG
>CAYWOV010000796.1:0-2675 GCA_964459965.1 uncultured Planctomycetaceae bacterium
GTATCGGCTTCGGCAACCGTGGTTGAATCCTTGGCTTTCTTGCTCGAACTGCCGCCGCATCCGACGGCCAAAATCAAGACTGCCGGAAGCGCCAAGCAGGCGGTCATTCGAAGCGGGCGCCTGACAGCGACCAAGAGAGAGCCGAAACCAAGCGGAATGCCATTTGGCGTGCCGGGGAGTGGTCGAAACGCATTCGTCATGTGTTTATCCTCAAACCACTTATAGGCATGCCCAATTGGGACCGTCAAGGACCCCTTCCGAAGCCAGACAAGGTGTAATCCAGGGCCGACAGCTTACCGTACGACGCGGTTGCGCAGTTGGCGGCGGCGTTTATTTGACGATCTCGTATTCCACAGTCAGGAACGCTTCGAGGGTCATGTTGTGCAGGGTTGACGAAGAATCGGTGGTCGAATCGGTGTTCCCAGCGACCACGACCTGGCGGTTGACATTGAACTGCCGGCTGGACGAATCCCGCACCGTAACCGCACCGCCAATGGTGAGGCTCAGCCGCTTGGCCATCTGCTCGGCTCTCTTTTGGGCGTCTTTGGCCGCCAGATCAAGCGCCTTTTGCCGCATGGCCTCGGGATCGGCCACGCGAAAGAAGACGACTTGCGGGCGGAACGAATTGGAATTGTAAACGTACGGGTTCTGGTCGTTTGGATAGCCAAGTGTCAGACCGGCGTCTTTGGCTGCATCGAGGATCTTGGCCACCAAATCCTGCACCTGCTCATCCGTCAAACGGTCGATTCCCGGCACGACGAAAGTGAGTGTTTCGCTGAAGGTGGTATCGCCGTCGGATCCCTGCTGCTGCATGTTGCCGAAACGCTGCCGAAACTGTTGGACCAGTGCGCTTGAGACCACCGAGATTCCCGATCCCTTCACCTCGATGCCCTTGATTTTCAGCTTGTTGATCGCCTCGACGCCGCGTCGTCGGTTCGAGCGGAACTTTTTCAACGCGTCGCCCGTCATCTTGCCGCTGCCGGATACGTTGCCGGTGACTTCCATGACATCCGGCCGCTGCTCGACCTTCGCCATGCCGTTCACCGCCAACCGCTTTTCCTCCGCCCTGAGCGCCGAGGCGTCCCGCCGGCAGAAGAGAAAGAGCACCAGTAGTGCCACTGCGAATCGCAATCTCATGGACGACTCCTCGAGGTGATCTGGCTAGCGGCCGACTTGCTAGAAACAGGAGACAGGCTGGCAAAATTATAACCGCATCGTACGACGAAATCGAATGGGCTTGCGCCACGCGCGAACCGCGTCGTTCTCGGGGCAAGACATCTCGATTGGTCCGAAAAATCAAGGCGCGCGGACGGAAGGCATTGCCCGCTCGCTTATGGCAACTTACTGACTGCCGGACGGCGCTGCTGCGGACCTCTCGCGGCGAATCCGTTAGGTCTTCGGTTTCTGTCGCCTTCAGAAATTTCAATTGGAAAGTCGACGCCGGCAGCGGCGTGTTGCCGCAGCAACGACGGACGAGCGTTGGCTATCGAGGAACGACGATACGTCAGGCCGTCGCAGGGTTCTGGGCGAGTCATTAAAATGAACAAAGTTCGTCGCACCGAAATCGTTGAGGCAAGCACGATGAGTTTTTCGCTTCCCTGGTTGCGAATTGGGGCCGTTTTGGGGGGACTCGCCGTCGCCGTGGGGGCGTTCGCGGCGCATGGGCTCGACAAAGTCTTCGCGGAGAAATATCGCAACGCGGCCCCCAAAATGGTCGCGGGCCGCGAGATGGCCGCGTCGTGGAAGTACTTGCAGGATTTCAAGACCGGGGCCGAGTATCAGATGTATCACGCGTTGGCTTTGTTGGCCGTCGGTTTGGCCGCGCGCGGCGGACGGACGCGGATGCTCGATGTAGCCGGTTGGTCGTTCCTGCTGGGAATCGTGCTCTTCTCCGGCAGTCTGTACGTATTGACTCTAACCGGGGAAACGCGGTGGGGCATGGTGACTCCGTTTGGCGGAGTCCTCTTTCTGATTGGTTGGGGTGCGCTGGCACTGGCTGCGATTGCCTGAATTCAACACTGGGAACACGCGCGGATGATGATTTTCGACGCTCACCTCGACATGGCCTGGAACGCGTGCGAATGGAATCGCAATGTTCTCTTGCCCGTCTCCGAAATTCGCCAGTTCGAAAAGCACTTCGACAAAACATATCCCGGCCCCAACGTCGTCTCGTTACCTGAGCTGCGGCGAGGCGGAGTCGGAACGATTGTCGTCACGCTCTTGCCGCGGCTGCATCGCCACGATAAGGCGCTCACGTTCTATCAGTCGCGGGAAGCCGCCTTCGCCGCGAGTTGCGGGCAACTGGCCTGGTACCGTGCGATGGTCGCCCGCGGTCATCTTCGCGAAGTACCGGACCGCGAGACACTGCAGCGTCACGTGGCCGAATGGCGGAAAAATCCGGAGTCGTGCCCGATCGGCTTCATTTTGAGCATGGAAGGGAGTTGGTCGATCCTCTCGCCGGGCCAGATCGAGGAATGGTTCGCCGCGGGCCTGCGCGCGCTGGGCCCGGCTCACTACGGACCCGATTATTACTGCCACGGCACGGGGAGCGACGGCGGTCTTAAGGAAGAGGGGCCTGCCCTGCTTCGCGAGATGGATCGCGTCGGCATGATCCTCGACACGACGCATCTGGCCGACAAGTCGTTCTGGCAGGCGCTCGAGATTTACGGCGGACC
>CAYWOV010000797.1:0-1212 GCA_964459965.1 uncultured Planctomycetaceae bacterium
CCGTCGTTGTGGCAGTCACGGGTTCGCAGGCGATGTTCAATCACCTGGGCATCCGCGTCACGACGTGGCTCACCGATTTCAGCGGCTACTTGATTCTGGTGGTGGCCGCCGCGCTGACCGTCGCCATGCTGTGGTGGGCACCGAGCCATGATTTCAGCCGCCTGGTGACGTGGACCAATTACAGCGGCCTGCCGAAAGAGTCTCCCGTTTGGCCCTGGACCGACAACCTGCCCTGGCTCTTCGCGCTGGGCTTCATGCTGCCCATGTACACCATCACGGGCTTCGACGCCTCGGCCCACGCGGCCGAGGAAACCGTGGGAGCGGCCCATCACGTGCCGAGGGCGATTGTGCGTTCAGTCCTCGTGTCGGGAGTTTTCGGTTGGGTGATGCTGGCGGCCGTCGTGGTGGCCATTCCTAACATGAACGAAGCGGCCGCCCAGGGGGAGAACGCCTTCAATTGGATCATGGGACGGGTCCTGCCCGGTTGGCTGGGCCTGGTGTTGTGCGCGGGAATCGTGGTCGCCCAATACCTCTGTGGACTGGCGATTGTGACCTCGGCATCACGCATGACGTATGCCTTTGCCCGAGACGGCGGATTGCCCTGGTCGCGAGCGCTGCGCGAAGTCAGCACGCGTTTTGGCTCGCCGGCGATTGCCGTCTGGGCGGTCGCCGCCCTGGCAATCGGTTTCACGATCTACACGCCCGTCTACACCACGATTGCGACGGTCTGCGTCATTTTCCTATATCTCTCGTACGGCCTGCCCACGCTGCTCGGCCTGATCGCCTACGGTGGTCGGTGGACGGCCATGGGCCCCTGGAGCCTGGGTGGTTGGTACCGCGTATTGGCGGTGATCTGCGTCGTGAGCGTTGCTTTCCTGCTCGTAATCGGCGTGCAACCACCCAACGAGAAAGCACTCTGGATCGTGCTGGGCTCGTTTGCGCTGACCGCGGCAATTTGGTTCAGCTACATGCGGTACCGCTTCGACGGACCCCCCAAAGGCGTGCTTCTACTGCGGCACCCCGCCGAAGAAGTTGCTGAAGCGTCGTTAGCGCCCGAGGCTACAGGCGGGTCGTCGACATGAGTCGCGTGCAGCTGGTCGGCCTCGATTTTGGCACGACGACCAGCGGCTGCGTCATTGCCTCGGCCAGGCTTGCACACAACGCGGTCAGTGGGCGGCAAGAATTGGCGGGAATTCGGGAGGACTACCGCTC